>JANMCB010000288.1:0-4184 GCA_031360805.1 Rhodoferax sp. | reverse complement strand
GTGTGCAAATGCTGTGGGCCAACATGGCCCTGCACATGGCAAGCGACCCGCAGTTGCTGATTGCTCAGTGGCACAAGGCACTGGCGGTTGACGGGTTTTTGATGTTTTCCTGTCTGGGCCCGGATACGCTGCGGGAAGTGCGCGATGTCTACCAGCGTATGGGTTGGCCTGCACCATCGCATGAGTTCACCGACATGCACGATTGGGGTGACATGCTGGTGGCGGCCGGGTTTGCCGAGCCGGTGCTGGACATGGAGCGCATCGTGCTGAGCTTTGAGACACCCGAGCGTTTGCTGTTGGAGCTGCGCAGCCTGGGCCGCAATTTGCATCCCGCCCGCTTTGGCCAGCTGCGCGGGCGCCAATGGCACCAGCGTCTACAACACGCCCTGCAGGTTCAACTGCGTTCGGGCTCCCACCTCGCGCCCGGCCAGCAAGGTCCCGGTCCGCTCCAGCTCACGTTCGAGGTGATTTACGGGCACGCACTGAAACCGGCCCGGCGACTGTCGGTGCGGCCTGAAACAACGCTGTCGCTGGACGAAATGCGCAGGCATCTGAACCGGCCAACAGCGGAGAAACCAACCAGATAGCGTTTGGGCTCCCGGCGAGGAATTTGTCCCGTCTGACGCCATGGTGAACCCATGGCAAACCCCAGAAACGGCCAGGCACGTCGGCTACAATGCGGGACAATTGAATAAGGGTATTTCCCCGGATTCCCGGCGCGCAGAACAATTTGTGCACGGCATGGCTCAGGCAAATCGCGTGACAAATCTGGTTTTTCGCTTCGCTACGGTGCACGGTCAAAACATCCAGTGGTTTTTGCGGCGCAATTGTTCGATTACGCCGGGACAACTCGGGCTTGTCTATATCTCCCTATGCATTGTGTCCCTGGGTATTGGCACCGCATTCTGGTTTCAAGGGGCGACTTTCGTGCTGCCCTTTGCGTGGGGCGAGCTGATCACGGTCGGCGTGGCCTTTCTGGTTTATGCACGGCATGCCAGCGATGGCGAGAGAATTTACCTGGCTGGCCCGCAATTGGTGGTGGAGCTTGAGAATGGTGGAAAGACCCAGCGCGCCGAGTTTCGCCGTGAATGGGTTCGGGTCGAACCGCAATCCGGTGATGGGTCGCTGATCGAGCTGTCGGGGCAAGGGCGCTCCATCAACGTGGGGCGTTTTGTGCGCCCCGAGCTGCGCCCAATGCTGGCCCGTGAGATCCGGATGGCGTTGCGCGGGGTGTGAGCTGCATGGCGGTTGTGCTGGCCTGGCTGAGTCAAGTCAGTTAGTGACGAGGTAGGGTCATTTGAATCAAGTTTTAAGGCAATGAAGAAGTGAACACGATGAAGAGCATTTTGAACTTTTTGAAGCATTCGCTGCATAGCACGGCGGCCTGGGCTGGTACGGTGGTTTTCACGGCAGCGCATGCGGTGGGTGACTTGCCAGGCGGCCCGGCGGTCAACCAGCTGAATCTGCATCCAGCGGTGACCAAAATCGCCCACGAACAGGCCTGGCTGCACTGGTTCATGATGATTCTCTGCTCGGTCATCTTTGTCGCTGTCTTTGCAGTGATGTTCTATTCGATCTGGAAGCACCGCAAGTCCAAAGGCTACAAAGCCGCCAATTTCCATGAATCGGTGACAGTCGAAATCATCTGGACCATCGTGCCGTTCATCATTGTGATCCTGATGGCGCTGCCCGCCACCAAGGTCATCGTGGCCATGAAAGACACGACCAACGCCGACCTCACCATCAAGGCCACTGGTTACCAGTGGAAATGGGGTTACGACTACATCAAGGGCGAAGGCGAAGGAATTGGTTTTATCTCCCAGCTCGATGCATCACACCGCGAAATGTCCAACAATGGCGGCCCCAAACCAGGCCAGGTCGTGGATGACTACCTGCTGAAGGTTGACAACCCCCTGGTTGTGCCCGTGAACAAGAAGGTCCGTGTCATCGTGACCGCGGTTGACGTAATTCACGCTTTCATGGTGCCCTCTTTCGGCATCAAGCAGGACGCCGTGCCCGGCTTTGTGCGTGACACCTGGTTCCGTGCCGAAAAAACCGGTGATTTTTACGGCCAATGCGCCGAACTCTGCGGCAAGGAACATGCTTACATGCCGATCCACGTGAAGGTGGTATCGGCTGAAGATTACGCCAAGTGGGTTGAGGTTGAAAAGAAGAAAATCGCCGCCAAGGCGGACGATCCGACCAAGGTCTGGACCGCACAAGACATCACCGCACGTGGCGAAAAGGTTTACGCTGCCAATTGCGCAGCCTGCCATTTGCCCACCGGCAAGGGCGCTGGCCCGATCAAGCCACTGGACGGCGCTGCTGTTGTGCTGGATGCCGACCACAGCAAGGAGATCATGGTTTTGCTCAAAGGGCAAAACAATGGCGCCATGCCTTCCTGGAAGCAACTCAGCGACACCGACATCGCAGCCGTGATCACCTATACCAAAAACAACTGGTCCAACAAGACCGGCCAGCTGGTTCAACCCGCGGAAGTTACCGTTGCGCGGAAACAATAAGTCACGCACCCAAAAGGTCACGCACCCAATAGGCCACGCACCTGCGTCCCCTGTTGCCCAAATTTTGAGAATCAGAGAATTGAGAAGGAAACCAGCATGAGCGCCGTATTAGACCCACATGATCACGCCCATGGCGACCACGCCCATGATGACCACCACGGCGCTCCCGCCGGCTGGCGTCGCTGGGTGTTTGCCACCAATCACAAAGACATCGGCACCCTGTACCTGCTGTTTGCGTTCACCATGCTGATGGTGGGTGGCGTTTTGGCGCTGATGATCCGGGCCGAGCTATTCCAGCCTGGCCTGCAACTGGTGAACCCCGAGCTGTTTAACCAGCTCACCACCATGCACGGCGTAATCATGGTGTTTGGCGCCATCATGCCGGCCTTTGTCGGCTTTGCCAACTGGATGATTCCTTTGCAGATTGGCGCTGCCGACATGGCCTTTGCGCGAATGAACAACTTCAGCTTCTGGCTGGTGATTCCTGCCGGCATTCTGGTGATCGGATCGTTCTTCATGCCGGGCGGCGCGCCCGCTGCGGGCTGGACCTTTTATGCGCCGTTGACGCTGCAAATGGGCCCATCCATGGATGCCGGCATTTTTGCGCTGCACATCCTGGGTGCCAGCTCGATCATGGGCTCCATCAATATCATCGTGACCATCCTGAACATGCGGGCACCCGGCATGACGCTGATGAAAATGCCGATGTTCTGCTGGACCTGGCTGATCACCGCCTACCTGCTGATCGCCGTGATGCCGGTGCTGGCAGGTGCCATCACCATGACGCTGACGGACCGCCACTTTGGCACCAGCTTCTTCAACCCGGCCGGTGGCGGTGACCCTGTCATGTTCCAGCACATTTTCTGGTTCTTTGGACACCCGGAGGTCTACATCATGATCCTGCCGGCGTTCGGCATCATCAGCCAGATCGTGCCCGCGTTTTCACGCAAGCGCCTCTTTGGTTACGCCTCCATGGTGTACGCAACGTCCAGCATCGCCATTTTGAGCTTTATCGTTTGGGCGCACCACATGTTCACGACCGGCATGCCGGTTACCGGCCAGCTGTTCTTCATGTACGCCACCATGTTGATAGCGGTGCCTACCGCCGTGAAGATATTCAACTGGATCGCCACCATGTGGCAAGGGTCCATGACGTTTGAAACGCCAATGCTGTTTGCCGTTGGCTTCATCTTTGTATTCACCATGGGTGGCTTCACTGGCCTGATTCTGGCGATGGCACCGATCGACATACAGCTGCAGGACACCTACTATGTGGTGGCGCATTTCCACTATGTACTGGTCGCAGGTTCGCTGTATGGCATGTTTGCCGGGTACTACTACTGGTCACCCAAATGGACCGGTGTCATGTACAACGAAACAATGGGCAAAATCCACTTCTGGTGGTCCCTGATTGCTTTCAACGTGACCTTTTTCCCAATGCACTTCCTGGGCTTGGCAGGCATGCCACGGCGCTACGCGGACTACCCGATGCAGTTTGCAGATTTCAACGCGGTAGCCTCAGTGGGTGCGTTCTTCTTCGGATTTGCCCAGGTCTTCTTCTTCTTCTTCATCGTTTTGCCAGCCATGCGCGGCAAGGGTGAGAAGGCGCCGCAGCGTCCTTGGGAAGCCGCCGAGGGACTGGAGTGGGAAGTGCCGTCGCCT
>JANMCB010000266.1:0-2513 GCA_031360805.1 Rhodoferax sp. | reverse complement strand
CGGTTTCATCCTGAACCAGTTTCCGTGTTTTTGAACCAACCGTCTGTGGAAACCCTATGACATCAATCGGGACACACCCGGACCCGGCACTGGGCAAATCAGAACAGCTTCCCGCCACCCTACCGGTTTTTGAAGCCCTTGCACGTGACATCAAAAGCCATGGCATAGAAGCCATTTTTGGCCTGATGAGCGACGACACGGCGCTGCTGGTCACAACGCTTGACGCCATTGGCGTGCGCTTCTACGCGGCCCGCCACGAAAACAACGCGATTGCCATGGCCGAAGGCTATTCAGCCGGCACTGGCAAACTGGGCGTGGCCATCATCGGGCGTGGCCCGGCGACCGCCAACGGCATGCACGGCGCGGCCTATGCGCAGCGTACTGGCTCCAAAGTGCTGCTGATCTTCGGTGCCAGTTCGCTCAACCCGCTGGCGTCTGGCGGTGCCGAGGCTGACACCAAAGATTTCAACGTGACGGGCGTGTTCGCAGCGACCGGTTTGAAGACTTTTCTGGCAGCCGACCCGCAAAGCGCGCGGTTGAGCTTGACGCAAGCCATTGGCGCGACCAGCAACGGCGGATGCGTTGCCTTGCTGTTGCCCATGAACGTTCAGTTTGGCCAGATCGAATATCCCGGCGCCCTGGGTGTACCCGCACCGGCTGCGCCCTTGGCGGTGCAACGCACTCCCGCCCGCACGGCAGCCATTGACGCTGCCGTCGCGATTCTGCAAAAGAGCCGCAAACCCCTGTTCGTTGTCGGTTTGGGCGCGCATCGCTCTGGCGCCAGGGAGGCCATTGAGCGGCTGGCAGAAAAGGTCGGCGCCGTGCTTGCCACCACGCTCAAAGCCAAAGACATGTTCCGTGGCCACGCCTACAACGTCGGCATCGTTGGGTCGTTTTCGCATGCGCCTGGGCGCAGGCTGATCGATGAAGCCGATTGCATTGTGGCCTTCGGCGCGGGCCTGAACCAGCGCACCACCAGCTTTGGCACCTCCTTGCCGGGCCAGGTGCCCTTGATTCAGGTTGACGTAAAACACGCCAACATCGGGCGCTGGTTCCATGCCGACGTGGCTCTCATTGCCGATGCCAAAGACGCCGCTGAACAGTTGCTTGACGCACTGGCAGAGCGGCCCGAGTCCGACAAACACTTTCACACCGCATACACCCGTCAGCGCCTGACCCAAATCGACCTTGCGGCCGAATTCCAGAGCGCCCACACCGACCGCACGATGGACCCGCGGTCACTGGCGATGGCGGTCAATCAACTGCTGCCCGCCAACCGAAACGCGGTGTATGACGCCGGAAATTTCCTGCAAATCATGCCCTACATCGATGTGCCCGGCCCGGGCTGCATCAAGAACACGGTGGACTTTGCGTCGATCGGCATGGGCTTTGGCACGGCCTTGGGGTTTGCCTGCGGTACACCGGACCGCACTACCGTTTTGTTCATCGGCGATGGCGGCTTCCTGATGACCTTGAGCGAGCTCGAGACCGCCGCACGTGAAGGCATTCCGCTGGTGATCGTCTTGATGAACGACGGCGCTTACGGGGCCGAATTGCACTACCTGAAAATGCGCGACATGCCGGTGTCGACGGCCGTTTTTGCCGACATCGATTTCGCGCCCATCGCCCAGGCGTTTGGTTTTGAAGCCTTCACGGTCCGAACCCTCGATGAGCTGGCAAAACTTGCCCCCACGCTTGCGAACCCGCAAGGCCCGATGCTGCTGGACTGCAAAATCAATGCCTCAGTGGCAGCGGCATTCCTCATGGAAACAGTTGAACACGAGCGGCGAAAGGCTTAAGCGCCCGGTACCACAATGGACGAAGCGAAGATGCAGGCAACCCAGACGTTTGACGTCGCCATCATCGGCGCAGGTTTTGCGGGGCTGCACATGCTGCATCGCCTGCGCGCCCTGGGGTTTTCGGCGCGCATTCTGGAAGCTGCCGCTGATGTGGGTGGCGTGTGGTACTGGAACCGCTATCCTGGCGCCCGTTGCGACGTCGAGAGCCTGCAGTATTCGTATTCATTCTCCAGCGAGCTGGAGCAGCAATGGGTCTGGACTGAAAAATATGCCAGCCAACCCGAAATTCTGCGCTACATCCAGCATGTGGCAGAACGCTTTGACTTGCGCCGTGACATCAGCTTCAACACGCGCCTGCAGACGGCAAGCTTCAATGAGCAAACCAGCCTCTGGGACCTCAGCACCGACACCGGCCTTCGTGCAACTGCTCAATTTTGTGTGATGGCTACCGGCGCCCTGTCGATCCCGCGTCTGCCAGACCTTCCAGGCATCCAAAATTTCACCGGCAAGATTTACCACACAGGTGCCTGGCCGCATGAGGGAGTCGATTTCACCGGGCTCTGCGTCGGCGTAGTTGGCACCGGCTCCTCGGGCATTCAGGCCATTCCTGCGATTGCAAAACAGGCGCAGAAACTGATGGTGTTTCAGCGCACCGCCAACTTCTCGATTCCGGCCTGGAACGCCCCTTTGACGCCAGAGGTGCAACAGGCCTGG
>JANMCB010000260.1:0-1940 GCA_031360805.1 Rhodoferax sp. | reverse complement strand
CGCGCCTATGCCGAAGGCGGCCGCGCGCTGGCGATTTACTGTTCGGTGCTGCTGGAAAAGGAGCATAACCACCCGGACGAGCAAGTGCGCAAGGACAGCGGCGAAATGCTCTCGCTGCTGACGCCCATCGTCAAGGCTTTCATCACCGACAACGGCTGGATCGCCACCTCGGCCTGCCAGCAGGTGTTTGGCGGCCACGGCTACATCAAGGAATGGGGCATGGAGCAGTTTGTGCGCGATGCCCGCATCAACATGATCTACGAAGGCACCAACACCATCCAGTCGCGTGATTTTCTTGGCCGCAAGGTGCTGGGCAACAACGGCGCCACGTTGAAGAAATTTGGCAAACTGATTGGTGCGCTGGTGGAAGAAGAAGGCGTCAACGAGAAGATGGCCGAGTTCATCACGCCCATTGCCATTTTGGGCGAGCAGATGACCAAGCTGACCACCGAGCTGGGCTTCAAGGGCTTCCAGAACGCCGATGAAGTGGGCGCCGCTGCGGTGGACTACCTGCGTGTGGCGGGCCACCTGGTGTTTGGCTACTTCTGGGCGCGCATGGCGCAGGTCGCGTTGCGCGAGATGGCGGCCAACAACCCCGACCCGTTCTACCTGGCCAAGCTGCAAACCGCCCGCTTTTACTTTGGCCGCCTGTTCCCTGAGACCGCCAGCCTGATGCGCACCGCGCGGGGTGGCGCCAGGCAGTTGCTGGACACCGACGCCGTGTTTGCCTGAAGCGCGCGATTGCGGTCTTTCAAACCAATACCTCAGGAGGTTCCGTGAAGCAAACAATTCTCACCCTCACTCTAATAGCGGGCGCTGCGGCCGCCAGTGCGCAAATGACACCTGTCGGTTTGTGGCGCAGCATTGACGACAAGACGGGCCAGGCCAAGGCCGAGATCCGCATTACCGCCCAAACCGGCGGGGCTTTGAGCGGGGTCATCGAAAAGGCGCTGATCACAACCGGCGACCCCAACTGCGACCTGTGCACCGACGACCGCAAAGGCAAGCCCAAGCTGGGGATGGAAATCATCCGGGGCGGCAAGAAAGTGGAAGGCAAGGAAGTTTGGGAGGGCGGCCGCGTTCTGGACCCGGAAAACGGCAGCACCTACAACTTGCGCCTGACGCCGATTGACGACGGCAAAAAACTCGAAGTGCGTGGCTCCATCGCATTCTTTGGCCGCACCCAAACCTGGGTTCGGGTCCCTTAGGCGTCAATCCACCCAGGAAATTCAATGTCCCGTTTCAATGTCAAAAAAGTCGCCGTTCTGGGCGCAGGCGTGATGGGTGCGCAAATCGCGGCGCATCTGGTCAACGTCAAAGTGCCGGTCATTTTGTTTGATCTCGGCTACTCGCGAAAGGAGGGCGCGCCGGTGCTTTCGGGCGGCAAAAACGCCATCGTCGTCAAAGCCATTGACGGCCTGAAAAAACTCAAGCCTTCGCCGTTGGGCGTGACTGAAGACGCAACGTTGATTCAGCAGGCCAACTACGAAGAGCACATGGAGCTGCTGCGCGGCTGCGACCTGATCATTGAAGCCATCGCCGAGCGCATGGACTGGAAGACCGACCTGTACCACAAGATCGCCCCCTTCATTGCTGAAGGCGCCATCGTGGCCAGCAACACCTCGGGGCTGTCGATCACGACCTTAAGCGAGGCGCTGCCCGATGCCATCAAGCCGCGTTTTTGCGGCATCCACTTCTTCAACCCGCCGCGCTACATGGCGCTGGTGGAGTTGATCAACACGCCCACCACGCAGCCGCTGATCCTGGACCAGCTTGAAACATTTGTCACCAGCGTGCTGGGCAAAGGCGTGGTGCGGGCCAAGGATTCGCCCAATTTCATCGCCAACCGCGTCGGCATCGCGGGCATGCTGGCAACCCTGAAAGAGGTCGAAAACTACGGCCTGACGTTTGACGTGGTGGACGACCTTACGGGCAAAAAG
>JANMCB010000249.1:0-3545 GCA_031360805.1 Rhodoferax sp. | reverse complement strand
TTGGGCCGGGTTCCCATGGCAAGCGTGATGTGAATCCCGTCGCAATGCTCGCTGTCCTGGGCGCCAATGGCGCGGGTGACCGCCGAACCCCAATCGCCCCCTTGCGCAAAGTACTTGCCGTATCCGAGGCGCGCCATCAGCACGCTCCAGGCGCGTGCAATGCGCTGTACGCCCCAACCGGTTTGTGTGGGCTTGCCGGAAAAACCGAAGCCCGGCAGCGCGGGGCAAATCACATGAAACGCGTCGGCCGCATCGCCACCAAAAGCGGTCGGGTTCACCAATGGCTCGATCACCTTGTGGAACTCGACCACCGACCCCGGCCAGCCATGCGTCATCACCAAAGGCCGCGCCTGCGCATGCGCCGAACGTTGGTGGATGTAGTGGATGTCGATGCCGTCAATCGGCGTGATGAACTGGTCAAACCGGTTCAAGAGCGCCTCTCGCGCGCGCCAGTCGTAGCCGTCGGCCCAGTAGCGGCAGATGTCCTGAATCCAGGCCAGCGGTGCGCCCTGCGACCAGTCGTTCACCAGCTCGGCGTCCGGCCAGCGCGTGGCGTTCAGGCGGCGACGCAGGTCGAGCAGCAGCTCATCGGCAACCTGGATGCGAAACGGGCGAATGGAATCGGACATGGTGCTGCCAGCATATTCCATTTGGCCTGAAAGGGGTGGTTCTGCAGTGAAATTTGGGTCCTAATATACCCAAATTAGGTATATTAGGGGCAAAAACCGGTGATTCTTCGGAAAAAACCGATCAAATAGGCCTCTAGCCCTCGTATTATATAGAGTTATTGCTATATTTAATATAGCAATTAAAAATCAGGCAAATCACTTGGCGACCTGCCGCTGACCTGCTGCCGGTCAAGGCTTCCCGAAGTACCCGGTCCAGTTGCGCTCATACCCCATCAGTTCAAACTTCTCGACGATAAAGTCAATGAAAGTGCGCACTTTGGCCGAAAGATGTTTGCGGCTCGGGTAGGCCAGGTTGATCATCAGTCGCGGCAGTTCCCAGTCGTCCAGCACCGGCACGAGGCGCCCGGCGGCGATGTCATCGTAAATGATGTAGGTCGGCTGCACCAGGATGCCCAGGCCTTCCAGCGAAGCTGAGCGCAGCACTTGGCCGTCGTTGGATTCAAGCAGCCCGCGCGCGGCAATGCTGGTGGTCTGGCCGTCGCGGGTAAAGCGCAGTTCATTCGGGTGGTTGGCGTAGGTGTAAATCAGCAGCTTGTGCTGTGCCAAATCCTCCAGAACCTGCGGGCAACCGTCGCGTTTCAGGTAAGCGGGCGAGGCCGCCAGAATGCGCCGGGTTTCCGCCAGACGGCGAATGGTGATGTTGGAGTCCGGCTCGTACTCACGCGTGCGAATGGCGATGTCGATGTTGTTGTCGATCAAATCCATGTAGCGGTTGGCAGTTTCAAGGTGCACGCGCACTTGCGGGTAACGGCGCAGGTATTCGGGCAGCAGCGGCGCGATGTGGTGCATCGCAAAGGAAACCGAGGCGGTGATTCTCAAGGTGCCGCTGGGGTTGACGCTGGCGGCATTGACAGCGGTTTCGGCGTCTTTGAGTTCCGCCAGAATCACTTTGGCCCGCTGGAAAAACTCCTGACCAGTGTCGGTCAGGTACAGGCGCCGGGTGTTGCGCTCCACCAGGCGCGCACCCAACCGCAGTTCCAGCGCCGACAGATGCCGGCTGGCGGCCGCGTTGGAGAGTTCAAGTGACTCGGCGGCGCGGCTCAGGCTGCCGGTCTCGGCCACCTGCACAAACAATTCAATCTCGGTCCAACGGTCCATCCTTGCCCAATCCTGTCGTTTTCATTTACACTGGGTGAAAAAGTAAATTGCGCCTGCCCCCTAGCTGAAATAGTGTGCTGACTTTACAGTGCATTCCACAACAACCAAAAGCGGGCGGATTCAGATGCGGGATGACTTGATGCAGCAGATGCGAATTCGCCAACTGGTGGAGAGCTGGGCGGTATGGCGCGACGCAGGCGACTGGGCGCGGTTTCGAACGGTTTGGCATGCCGATGGTGTGATGATGGCAACCTGGTTTCAAGGCCCGTTTGAAGAGTTCATCCGCGTCACCATCGAGGGCTGGAACAAGGGCGTGAGCATCCTGCATTTTCTGGGCGGCTCGTCCATTGACGTCGCAGGCACCCGCGCCATTGCCCAGACCAAAATGACGATTTCGCAACGTGGCCTGGTGGATGGTGTGCTGTGCGATGTGCTTTGTACCGGCCGGTTTTACGATTTTTTTGAAGAGCGCGATGGCATCTGGGGATTGGTGCACCGACAGCCAATTTACGAGAAAGACCGGGTTGACCCGATCAACCCTGCCGCCACCCTGAAGCTGGACCAGACCGTGCTGGCTGGCTTTCCAGAAGGGTACCGCCACCTGGCCTACATCCAGACCCGCATCGGCTACACCGTCAAGCTGGACATGCCCATGCTCAAAGGCCCGGTTGTCCAGGATTTGTATCGCCGGGGAAGCGACTGGCTCGCTGGCAAACCGCTGGAGCGATGAGCATGCAGATATTGACCCCGAACCCGCAACCGCCTGTGAAGCCACGCCATCTGGCTCGGGCGCTCTTGATGGCCCTGACAGTCGCTGCGGCCATGCAGTCGCCTGCCATCGCTCAGGACGCCTTCCCCAGCCGGCCACTCAAAGTCATCGTTCCGCAGCCACCCGGCGGTGGGTTCGACTTTGTAGCCCGCACCCTGGCCGACAAATTGCAGACGCAGCTCAAGCAGCCCGTGGTGGTTGAAAACCGCACCGGCTCAGGCACGTTGGTGGGTACCGATGCCGCCGCCAAGTCACCTGCCGACGGCTACACGCTCTTGATGGGTTCGGTGTCGAACATGGCGCTCAACCCCGGCCTGTACCCGAACCTGCCCTATGACCCGCTGCGTGACTTTGAGCCCATCGGGCTGGCGGTGAGCTACAGCTACACCCTAATCGCGCGCAAAGACCTGCCCTACGCCAATCTGCAGGATCTGGTGGCCTACGCGCGGGCCAATCCGGGCAAACTCACCTATGCCTCGGCCGGCAACGGCTCGGGTCAGCATGTGCTGGCGGCGGCGCTTTGGCATCTGGCAGGTGTGCAGTTGACGCATGTTCCCTATCGCGGCGCTCAGCCCGCATACAACGACCTGATGGGCGGCCGGGTGGATGTTTTTTTTGACCTGTCCTCCACGGCACGTCCGCAAGTCGATGCCGGCACCGTCAAGGCGCTGGCGGTGTCGGGCGGCGCACGCAACCCCATGCATGCCAGCGTGCCCACGCTGCGCGAAACTGGCGTCGCTGCGCTGGAGCTTGAATCCTGGTTCGGCCTGTTTGTGCCTGCGCGTACGCCCAAGCCCGAGCTGGCCCGCCTGCAGCAAGAGTTGGCGCTGGTCATGAAGCTTCCCGAAGTGATGGATAAATTCGAAAAAGCCGGTGGCAAGCCGATGGCACTGGTGGGCGAAGAAGCCCGGGCCGTGGTGAAGCGAGACGTTGAACGCTGGACCCGGTTGATCCGTGAGGCAGCCATCAAGGCGGAATGAGCCGCAACG
>JANMCB010000245.1:0-3410 GCA_031360805.1 Rhodoferax sp. | reverse complement strand
TTGGTTTCCGTGCCGTTGGTGGCCTTGCGGTAGATGATTTGCGTGGCGGCATCGACGCGGCTGTCTTTCAAATCGGCGGCGGACACATCCCAGTTGTACAGGTCGTAATACTTGGGCTTGCTCATGTCTTGCCAGACGCCGTTTTTCACCATGTAGCCCCAGCCGTCTTCGCCTACGCGGGCGGTCAGCGCTTTGCTGCGCAGTTTGAGCCACTCTTCATGGTCTTTGAACTGGAAGTACTGGGCGGTCTTGGGGCTGATGCGTTTGCCGATTTCGATCATGGAATCGACAAAGCTCACGCACTCACCCGGCGGTGGCACGATGGGCTGGCGCAGCGTGACATAGTCGCGCAGCTCCATGTTGTTGCGCACGTCGAAGCCCCAGCGCTCCATGTAACTCGCGTCGGGCAGGATCATGTCGGCGTAGTGCGCCTGCTCGCTGTAGACCACGTCGGAGCAGGCGTGGAAGGGGATGAGTTTTTCATCTTTCAACACATCCACCACCAGGCTGCGGCCCTCCGGCCAAGTCTGCGGCGCAGCCACGGTGTAACTCAAATACACCTGAATCTTGCCACGCCCTTCCTGGATGTATTTGTAGACGATCTGCCCGACCTTCATGCGTTGCCACTTGTTGGCCAGCGGCCATTCGGGCGGGTTTTCAATCAGGCTTTTGGCCGTGGGCGCGGGCGGGCGGGGCATGGGCTGGGGGAACACGTCCGGCGGCACGCGCGTGGGCTCGGTGGTGTAGCAATAACCGCCTTCTTTGCCGATGCTGCCAACGATGGCGTTGAGCATGATCACCGCGCGGTCGTTGTTGAAACCGTTGTAGTGTGCGCCGGAGCCCCGGTTGGTGAACGCCACGGCGCGCGGCGCGGCTTTGGCAAATTCAATCGCGATGCGCTGGATGTCGGCGGCGGCGATGCCGGTCACGCCTTCGGCCCATTCGGGCGTGTAGCGGCTGATCCACTCCTTCAGCTGCGCGGCATTGACGTTGCTCCAGGTGTCGAGCCACTTCGCGTCGTGCAAATTGGCCTGCATGATGACATTGCCCAGGGCCAGCGCCATCGCGCCATCAGAGCCCGGGTTCAGTGGAATCCATTCGTCCGAGCGGCCCGCCGTGTTACCCATGCGCACGTCGAAAGTGACCAGCTTGGCGCCGTTGTCAAAGCGGCCTTTGATGATGCGTTTGGCGACGTGAATGGCCCCCTGATGCGCTTCGTAAAAATTGGCGCCAAAGTTCAGGATGTATTTGCTGCGTTCAAAATCGGGGCTCTCCCAATCCGTTTCGCCCAAGCTTGCATAGTTGGCTGCGCGCTTGTTGCTGCTGCACAGCGAGCGGTGGTTGAACAGACTGGGCGAACCGATGGCGTTCAGGAACCGCGTCATCTCCTCGGCGATGCGCGAGCGGCCAATCTGGATCGCGACTTCTTCCGGCTTGCCTTCGTCCATCGCCTTGCGGATGCGCTGGGCGATCTCGTTGTAAGCCTCGTCCCAGGTGATGCGTTGCCACTTGCCTTCACCGCGCGCGCCAACGCGCTTCAGCGGGAACTGCAGTCTGTCGGCGTAATCGTTGATGGTGGGGCCGCTTTGGCCTTTGGCGCACAGGCTTTTGCCGTTGTTGGGGTCCAGCGGATTGCCGCCGACTTTGACGAGTTTGCCATCAATCACGTAGCCCTGAATGCCGCAGACGGTGGAGCAATTCAGGCACACGCCTTTTTTGATGACGGCCTTGCTGTAGTCGTTTTTGAGGCGGCCTTTGCCGTTGGCGCGGCGCTCAGCCTTGCGTTTGCCATACAGCGGCCGATCTTTGGGTGTGAAGAGTTGTGCATTGGCGTCTTCGGGGGCCAAAAGGATCATCTCGCCCAGGGCGAGAGTGGACAAGGCGGCAAAACCGCGTTTGATGGCGTCGCGTCGTTGGATCGTCATGAGCATGCGCCTTCAGACTTTGGTGCCGGTGGGGTTCGCCGGCTTGGCCCACAACACCCGCTTGCGTTTGGGGAACGTGCTGTCCAGCGAGGTCCAGGTTTCGATCTCATACGAGTACGGGTCGTGCACTTTGCCTTTGGGGATTTTGGCTTCCATCGCCTTGTTGTGGCCCTTGTAATCGACCGAGGGAACGGTTTTTTCTTCAGGCTTCAAGACGCTGGTGAGGCCCTTGTTTTTGACCATGAACTGGCTGTACGGTGAGGCCGGGTCGTTGGCATCGCCAAAGTGAAACACGTCTGCGGGGCAGGTCTCAACGCATGCGGGTTCCATATTGGCATCCAGCCGGTGGCTGCAAAAGTCGCACTTGTCGGCGACGTCGTTGTCATCACAACCAATCGCGCCGTAGGGGCAGGCGGCTTCGCACGCGCCCAGGTGGTCGCACTTGTCAGCAATCACCCGCACGATGCCGTCGGCCCCGCGCTGAATCGCGTCGTTGGTGCAGGCTTTCAGGCACGGCGTGTCTTCACACTGCATGCACAGTGTGGGCAAAAAGTTGCGCGTGCCTTTGGGGAATTTGCCTTGGTCGTAGTAATAGACCTTGGTACGAAAGCGCCCCAGCGGCACCTTGTTTTCGACCTTGCAGGCGACCGAGCAGGCATGGCATCCTATGCAGCGCTCCACGTCAAGAGCCATTTTCCAGCGAGCGATTTGCCCGGTGGCGGGGTTGACGAGGCCTGTGGCCATAGGATGTCCTTTCGATTGGAACTAAAAATTAGTGGAGTTGCGAGTGTGGTTGCTTGAGGTGCCACAGCGGCGTGCTGCTCTGAATACTTGAGCGAACGTGCGGGAGATGCGTCATCTTTACGCGGCTGACGTGAAACTGATGTAGGCGGCTGCACCGGTTTCATGTGCCTCAAAAACTGCAAATTAATTAACCTGCAGGTTAATTTATGGTGTCAAAAGTCCGCCAAAAGAGCAAAAATCGGTCAAATTGGCACCCAGCCCTCGCATTATATAGCTAGTTCGCTATTAATATACTAGCAGTCAGATGGCTTGCTAGTCCTGTTCAGTCGCCATCGTTTCTGCCAGCGCCGGGTAATCCGTATACCCGTGGGCCCCGCCCCCATAAAACGTCGCGCGGTCGGGCGTGTTCAGTGGCGCGTCCTCCCGCAGGCGGCGCGTCAGGTCTGGGTTGGCAATGAAGAGCTTGCCAAACGCCACCAGATCGGCGCCATCTTTCAGCGACTGAAGGGCGATGGATTTGTCCATCGAGTTGTTGACCATCCAGGTGCCCTGTCCGCCTGCGCTGCGGTAAGCCGCACGCATTGCGGCGTAGTCAAACGCGGTGTCGCCCTGCACATGGTCGCGCGCGCCGCCTGTGGCGCCTTCGATCAAATGCAGGTAAGCCAAGCCCAGCGGCGCAAGTTGGCGTGCCACATAGTCGAACAGGGGTTGCGGATGCGGGTCTTGCGCGTCGTTGGACGG
>JANMCB010000213.1:0-6294 GCA_031360805.1 Rhodoferax sp. | reverse complement strand
GTGCCGATCAACAAGCCCTTTGCCAGTTGCTGGTGCGTGGATGGCCCGGTGAGCAGCGCAGGTTGGTAACGCGTTGCGGTACCCGCCGTATAACGACCGTGCTGCACGAAGTAGCGCTGCACTGCGGCAAGTTCTACACTTGCGCCGCTGCCTTCGTCGACCAAATCACCGGGTTTTTGCAAAGGGGCGCTGAGCATTGCTGCCCATTCGCGGTCGAAGTCGATCAATTCCTTGGCCACCGCCTGCCGCTCGGCGGAATAGGTATGGAGCAGTTCCGGCGGGCAGCGCCCCTGCAGCACCGCCGCGAGCTTCCAGCCCAGGTTGAAAGTGTCCTGCATGGAGACGTTCATGCCCTGCCCCGCTTTCGGGCTGTGGGTGTGGCAGGCGTCCCCGGCAATGAAGACGCGCGGCAAGCGCGTAGCCATCTCCTCTGGCTGGAGGTCATCAAACCGATCGCACAGCCGCTGGCCGATCTCATAGACCGACCACCAGGCCACTTCTTTCACGTCCAGTGTGTAGGGGTGAAAGATGCGCTGGGCAGCAGAGATGATCTGGTCGATGCCGATGTTGCGGGCGGCAACGCGCTCGTTCACGGCAAGTCTGTCCAGTTCCACATAAATGCGCACGAGATACCCGCCCTCGCGCGGGATCAGCACTATGCTGCCTTCGTCTGCGGACTGGATCAGCGCCTTGAAACGGATGTCCGGGAAGTCGGTCACCACCAGCACGTCCATCACGCCCCATGCGTGGTTTGCCGAGTCGCCTTTCAGCGACCGGCCAATCGATTGGCGCACGTTGCTTCTCGCGCCGTCACAACCGACGACGTAACGGGCACGGATGGTCTCCACCTGGCCCACGTGGCCAGCGTCCTGGCGCTCGAACCGCACGGTGACCGGGTGCTTTGACTCATCGTTGGACGCCGCATCGGGCGCCCGCTCAAGCGTCACCAGGCGGCGGTCGTAATGTGGCGCCAGCCGCGAGGGCGATCTTTGCATGATGTCCAGATAGAAATCATGCACGCGCGCCTGGTTCAGGATCACGTGCGGCATGTGCGACAAGCCTTCCTCCACGTCCTGTACCCGGCCGCTGCGCACGATGCGGTTGCGGGCAACACCTGGGTTGTCGTCGGGCTTCCAGAAGCTTGTCTCGTTGACCCAATAGGCCTCCTTCAGCACGCGCTCGGCAAAACCGAATGCCTCGAACATCTCCATCGTGCGACAGGCGACCCCATCGGCCTGGCCCAACTGCAATGGGCCGGATTTCTGCTCGACGATCACCGTTTGGATGTGCGGGAATGCCGCCAACTGTGCAGCCAGCGTGAGGCCGGCGGGGCCGCAACCGACGATCAGAACGTCCGCCATAGCGGGAAGGTCGCTACCTGCAGGCACATCCGCAGGCGGCATGGGCGCATCCAGAAGCCCGGGGTCTCCGGTTCGAAATCCGTTGAGATGAAATTGCATCGTGTACTTTCCGTTGTCAGACTGCCGGCGACTGTCGCAGGCAGTGACTATTGCGTCAACGCAAGATATCGAATACCCACTATATAGTTTTTATATTCAGCACTACACTGCCGACATGGCAAAGCTTGACCTGGACTGGCTCGGCGTTTTCGTCGAGATTTACAAAACCCAAAGTGTCTCGCGCGCCGCTCGGCATCTGGAGATGGAACAGGCCAGCGCCAGTATTGCGCTGAACAAGTTGCGCCTGCATTTTGACGACCGCCTGTTCATCCGAACCTCCCAAGGCATGGAGCCCACGCCGCGCGCCCAGGCGATCTATCCGCACATCCAGCAGGCGCTGGCGCACGTTGAAAACGCACGTGGCAAGCCAGACGGATTCGCGCCACACGAAGCAGTACGCGAATTTCGCATCGGCATGACCGACATCAGCGAAATCATCCTGCTGCCGCGTTTGATCAATCATTTGCAGCGAACTGCGCCGGGCTTGGTGCTGTTGGTCGACAAGATTTCGCTGGAAAGCAGGCGCCGGCTGGAGTCCGGCGACCTTGATCTGGCCATCGGTTTCACGCCAGAGCTTGACGCCGGCTTTTATCAGCAAGCGTTGTTTGCACAGGATTTTGTTTGCCTCGCCGCCCGGGACCACCCCCGGGTGCGCAACAAATTGACACAGCGCACATTTTTGGCCGAAGGCCATATTCTGGTGACAACCTCGGGCACCGGCCACGCCATTGTCGACAAGGTTCTGGCGCGCCAAAAGATGGAGCGCCGCATTGTGTTGCGCGTGCCCAGTTTCCTGGGTGTGGCACGCATCGTGGCGCAAACCGAATTCCTGGTCATCGTGCCTCGTCTTTTGGGTCAGGCGCTGGCTTTGCAGGAGCGGGTGCAAGTGCTGGAGCCGCCGCTGGTGCTGCCGTCGTACAAGGTCAAGCAACATTGGCATGAGCGCTTCCACAATGATGCGGGGAACATCTGGCTGCGCAGCACGATGGCCCTGCTGTTCGCGGGGAAACCCATGGCGTCGAAACTTATTCAATCGCTTGACGAATGAATCCGGGTAACTACTAAGGTGCAAATTTTCAAACGGGGTTAACTTCGGCGTTTATATAGTTATTCAACATAACTTAAACCCGAATTTTTTCGAAGGACAAGATGCCAAGCAAAGCCTCGCCAAAGTCGGCACCCATGGCTCCCCAACACGCCGGCAGGGCTTCGCTGGACGAAGTCTCTGTAGAGCACCAGGGCGCCATTTCCATCGTGCGCCTGTGTCGCCCCAAAAAGCGCAATGCCATCAGCGATGGCCTCATCGCCGCCATTGGCCAGCGTTTTGAAGAGTTACCCGCAAGCACCAAGGCCGTAGTGATCGACGGTGAAGGCGAGCATTTTTGCGCAGGGCTGGACTTGAGCACACTCAAGGAGATGGATGCGGTAGAAGGCCTGCACCATTCGCGCTCCTGGCACAAGGTGCTGACGGCGATTGAATTTGGCCGCGTGCCCATCGTCGCGGCGCTTCATGGCGCGGTGATTGGCGGCGGGCTGGAGCTGGCCACGTCCTGCCACATCCGGGTGGCTGACGACAGCACGTTTTTCTCGCTGCCCGAAGGTTCGCGTGGCATCTTCGTGGGCGGCGGCGGTTCGGTACGCATCACCAAACTGGTGGGTGCGCAGACTGTGATGGACATGATGATGACCGGGCGTGTGTACAGCGCAGCCGAAGGCGTTGTCAAAGGCTTTGCCCAGTACCACGTGCCACGAGGCCAGGCGCTGGCCAAGGCCATTGAGCTGGCTGAGCGCATCGCCCAGAACGCACCGATGACCAATTACGCGGTAATGCAGGCCCTGCCCCGCATTGCCGAGCTGCCAGCCGACCACGGCTTTTTGATGGAGTCGCTGATGTCGTCCATCACCCAGTCGGCGCCGGAAGCCAAGGCCCGGGTGCGTGCGTTTCTGGATGGCACGGGCCCCAAGGTCAAGCCCGGTTGACTGGCACAGACCACCAGCCACATAGTCATGTCCACTGACACGCAACCGCTCCCTATGAGTACATCAGCCACCGCCAGCGTCCCCAAATACCGTCCTGTCACGTTCGGCGTGACCCGCGTCACGGTAAGCGAAGACGCGGGCGCGGGTTTAGGCCATCGCTATGTCATCGCCGACCAGCCCCTTGCGCCCTTTGCGGACCGCATCACAGACCGGCTGATTCACTGGGCCAAGGAAGCGCCTGAGCGCATCTGGATGGCCAAACGCGAGAAGCTGACGGACGCCAATGGCGTCGTGACAACCGGCGATTGGAAACACATCACATTTGCACAGGCGCTGGCCGGCGCGCGCAGCATTGGTCAGGCCTTGCTCAATCGCGGCTTGAACGCCGAGCGGCCGGTTGCCATCCTGAGCGAGAACGACCTGGAACACGCCCTTTTGGCGCTGGGCTGCATTTACGTCGGCGTGCCATATTGCTCGGTGTCCACAGCCTATTCCACCATCAGCACCGATTTCGAGAAACTGCGCCATGTGCTGGGCACCTTGACGCCTGGCCTTGTATTTGCCAACGACGGGGCGCGTTTTGCCAAAGCGATTGCGGCCACCTTGGGGGGCGGGGTTGAGCTGGTGGTCCATTCTGTGGCTGATGCAAAACCCGCTGGGCGCCCTGCAACGCTGTTCAGCGACTTGTTGGCAACTGTGCCCACAGCGGCCGTTGACGCCGCCATGCGGGCCACCGGGCCGGACACGATCGTCAAGTTTCTGTTCACCTCAGGCTCCACCAAACTTCCCAAAGCAGTCATCAACACCCAGCGTATGTGGTGCGCCAACCAGCAGCAGATGCTGCAGTCCATGCCGATGCTGGCCCAGCACCAGGTGCTGGTGGACTGGCTGCCCTGGAACCACACCTTTGCCGGCAACCATAACTTCGGGCTGTCGCTGTACCACGGCGGCACCATCTACATTGACGACGGCAAACCCATGCCTGGCCTGATCAACGAAACCCTGCGCAACCTGCGCGAAATCGCACCGACTTTTTATTTGAACGTGCCGACCGGGTTTGAACAGATTGCCAATGCCATGCAGACCGATGCGGTGCTGCGCAAGAATTTGCTGAGCCGCGTGCAGATGTTTTTCTACGCCGGTGCTGCACTGGCGCAGCCGATTTGGGACAGCCTGCACCAGACGCAGGAGGCCGAGGTGGGCGAGCGCATTGTCATGGGCACGGGCCTGGGCATGACCGAGTCCGCGCCGTTTGCAATTTTTGTCACCAGCCACAACGTCAAGGCAGGCGACCTGGGCGTGCCCTGCCCCGGCCTCACGCTCAAGCTTGTGCCAGTGGATGGCAAAGTTGAAGTGCGTTACAAGGGCCCCAACATCACACCCGGTTACTGGCGCAATCCCGAAGCAACCCAGGAGTCGTTTGACGACGAAGGCTTTTTTTGCAGTGGCGACGCAGTGCAATGGATCGACGAGTCCGATGTTCACCAGGGCCTCAAATTTGATGGACGCATTGCCGAAGATTTCAAGCTGGCCACCGGCACCTTCGTCAGCGTCGGCCCCATGCGCGGGAAAATCATCGCCGCTGGCGCGCCCTATGTGCAAGACGCGGTGATCACCGGCATCAACTTGAAAGAAGTCGGCGCACTGATTTTCCCCACGGCGGCGTGCCGCACCTTGAGCGGCCTGGGTGCAGGCGCCAGCTTGAAAGACGTGCTCAACAGCGCGCCAGTGCAGGCGCATTTTCAGGGTGTGGTGAACCAGTTGGCGCAAAGCAGCACCGGAAGTGCCAACCGCATTGCGCGCCTGCACTTGATGGATGTGCCGCCTTCGATTGACTTGGGCGAAGTCACCGACAAAGGCTCCATCAACCAGCGCGCTGTACTCAAACACCGGGAAACCCTGGTCAACGCCTTGCACGAACAGGGCGTTTCAAACATCAGCCACATCATCAAACCCGTCAAATCGACATAAACCCCAGGAGACATCCATGACAACCCGCCGCCAATTTACAAAATCCGCCGCAGCCGCCACTGTTTTGGGAGCATTGCCAGCAGGCTTTGCCCAAGCCCAGGGCATGATCGACACGCTTCGCATCATCGTCGGCTTTCCCCCCGGCGGCACTACAGATGCGTTTGCCCGGCGCATGGCCGAAAAGTTGCGCGGCGTTTACGCGACCAATGTGGTGGTCGACAACAAACCCGGCGCGGGCGGCCAAATTGGTGTGACCACCTTGATAGGCGCCCCCGCTGACGGCACAGCCATGCTGTTCACGCCCGGCTCAATGATCACGATCTACCCGCACACCTACCCGAAGCTTCAATACAAACCGTCGGACGTATTGCCGATCAGCACCGGGCTGTACACCGCATTTGGCTTGGGCGTGGGTCCGGCAGTGCCCGCTTCGGTGACGGATCTTAAAGGGTTGATTGCATGGCTCAAAGCCAACCCTGCCATGGCCAACTACGGCACGCCGGGTGCGGGTTCCATGCCGCACATGGTGGGCGCCTTGCTCGACAAAGCGGCAGGGCTCGACATGAAGCAGATTGCTTACCGGGGTTCCGGTCCGGCCATCATCGAACTGCTTGGCGGACAGTTGCCGATGTTCACCTCTCCAATTGGCGATTACCTGCAGCACCTGCCAGGCGGCAAAATTCGCCTGCTGGCGGTCACTGGCAAAACCCGCTCGCGCTTTGCGCCCAATGTGCCCACCTATGCGGAGCAAGGTTTCCCCGAACTCACCATGGAAGAGTGGTTTGGCTTCTTCATGCCGGCCAAGACGCCGGTCGCCATCGCGAACCGCATGAGCGAAGCGTTGAAGACCCTGATCGTCGCCAAAGACGTTGCTGATTTCGCA
>JANMCB010000211.1:0-2310 GCA_031360805.1 Rhodoferax sp. | reverse complement strand
TTCACTAACGCGCGAATCACCGCTCTGCCAGGTCCGCCCCAATCTGCCCCGCCCCGCCGTCTGGCGCTCGGCCACCAGCAGAATCGGTTCGAGTTGGCCAGCGCGGGCGCGGCGCATGAGTTCGGTGTTGGTGGAGTCGATCTCGGGGAGTATCTCCACCGAGAACCCCGCCAAAAGCGGCACGACTGCCTCCCAAATCGCCTCTGCCCCCCATTTCATACGGGCTAGCGACGGGATTTGCTGCGGCTTTTGGGGGCCAGCAGCGTGCCCCGGCAGGTCTTGGCATTGCACCAGCAGGGGTATTCGGCCTTGAGTTTGGGGGTGTAGCGCTCGTCGATGATCAGCCCGTAGTCGTAGTTCAATTCTTCACCGGCCGAGATGTTGCGCAGCGCCTTGATGAAAACGCGACCGCCGTCTTCATCGGCTTCGCAGTTGGCGTCGCACGAGTGGTTGATCCAGCGCGAGGAATTGCCGCCGAACAGCGCGTCGATCACCCGGTTTTCATCGATGTGGAAATAAAAGGTATGGTTCGGCTGGCTTGGGTCATGCGGATGGCGCTTTTGGGCTTCTTTCCAGCTGATGATGGCACCCACATACTCAATGATGGTTTCGCCTTCTGCGATATCCTGCACGGCGAAAACGCCTCTGCCGTGCACGCCGGAGAGCCGGGTCTGGATGCGGCGGTTGTCTTCAGGGGCGACTTTTTTACTCACGCTATTAACCTTTTTTGGAACGGTCTGAAAAATTTGGTATGGTGAAACGTATGCGTGTGCGCGCCCGTGCGCACGCGAGGATGAGGATTGTAGTCAGATGAAAAACGAAGTTTTGCTTAAAACGCTGGTTATTGCCGAGAAGCCGTCCGTTGCCCAGGACATCGTGCGCTCTCTCACGCCCACGGCGGGCAAGTTCGAGAAACACGATGAACATTTTGAGAACGACAAATACATCGTCACCAGCGCCGTCGGCCATCTGGTGGAGATTCAGGCGCCCGAAGAATTTGACGTGAAGCGCGGCAAGTGGAGTTTTGCCAACCTGCCCGTGATTCCGCCGCACTTTGACTTGCACCCGATGGACAAGACCAAGACGCGGCTGAACGCCATCGTCAAGCAGGCCAAGCGCAAGGATGTGGGTGCCTTCATCAACGCCTGCGACGCGGGCCGTGAAGGCGAGCTGATCTTCCGGCTGATTCAGCAATACAGCAAGGTCAAGCTGCCTGTGAGCCGCCTGTGGCTGCAATCGATGACGCCTCAAGCCATTCGTGACGGTTTTGCGTCATTGCGCACCGACAAACAGATGCTGCCCCTGGCCGACGCGGCACGTTGCCGCTCTGAGGCCGATTGGCTGGTGGGCATCAACGGCACGCGCGCCATGACGGCGTTTAACTCGCGCGATGGCGGCTTCTTTTTGACGACGGTGGGCCGCGTGCAAACACCGACCTTGAGCGTGGTGGTCGAGCGCGAGGAGCAGATCCGCAAATTCATCAGCCGCAATTACTGGGAGGTTCACGCCTCATTCGCGGCTGTGGCAGGCGAGTACCCCGCCAAGTGGTTCGATCCGAAGTGGAAGAAGAACCCGGAGGATGCCGAGATCAAGGCGGATCGCGTGTGGACCCAGCGCGAAGCCCAGGCGATTGCCGATGCGGTTCGTGGCAAGCCTGCGACGGTGACCGAAGAGAGCAAGCCGACCACTCAAGCATCGCCCTTATTGTTTGACTTGACCAGCTTGCAGCGCGAGGCCAACGGCAAATTCGGCTTCTCGGCCAAAACCACGCTGTCCATCGCGCAAAGCCTGTATGAGCGCCACAAAGCGCTGACCTACCCGCGTACCGACTCGCGCGCGCTGCCCGAAGACTACGTCTCCGTCGTCAAAGATACTTTCACCATGCTGGCCAACAGCGGCATGAAGCATTTGGCCCCGTTCGCTGCGACAGCCATCAAAGGCAACTACGTCAAACCGAGCAAGCGTATTTTTGACAACGCCAAGGTGAGCGATCACTTCGCCATCATCCCCACGCTGCAAGCGCCCACCGGCCTGTCTGAGGCCGAGCAGAAGGTGTACGACCTGGTCACGCGGCGTTTTATGGCGGTGTTTTTCCCGAGTGCGGAATACCAGGTGACGACGCGCATCAGCACGGTGACGAACGCAGGGGCCGAGCACAATTTCAAAACTGAAGGCAAGGTGTTGGTCAAACCAGGCTGGCTGGCGATCTACGGCAAGGAAGCTGCTGAAGAAGTAGCCGACGCCAAAGACGGCGACAAAGGCCAAAGCCTGGTGCCGGTCGCGCCGGGTGAGAAGGTCAACACCGAAACC
>JANMCB010000141.1:0-4656 GCA_031360805.1 Rhodoferax sp. | reverse complement strand
GCCTTGCAAAAGGCAAAGTGGCTGTTGCGCGCTGAAAAGGCGGGCCATACCGGCACGCTGGACCCGTTGGCCACCGGCGTACTGCCTTTGTGTTTTGGTGCGGCAACCAAGTTCAGCCAGTTGCAACTGGACGCCGACAAGATCTATGAGGCTGTGCTGCGATTGGGCCAGAAGACGAGCACGGGAGATGCCGAGGGCGAGGTCATTGAAGAGCGGCCGGTTGCAATCGCACCGGGCGATGTCGAACGGGTTCGCGCGCAGTTCACTGGCCCGATTGTTCAGGTGCCGCCGATGTACAGCGCCTTGAAAAAAGACGGGAAACCGCTGTACGAGTATGCGCGTGCGGGCATTGCGGTTGAGCGCGAAGCGCGCGCAGTAACGATTTACGAGCTGAATTTGCTGCTGGTTGAGGAAGAAGGCGTGCCGCCAGTGATCAAGTTGAAGGCGAAATGCAGCAAAGGCACCTACATCCGGACGCTGGGCGAAGACATTGGCGAAGCCTTGGGCTGTGGCGCGCATTTAAGTGCCCTTCGCCGCATCGAAACTGGTGGTTATGGGGTGTCTCAATGCGTGACTTTGGCGGCCCTTGAGGCCATGGGATACGACGACCGGATGGCTAGCGTCTTGCCCGTGGACTCCTTGCTGGTTGACCAGATCAAGGTCACGCTGGATAGCGAGAACGCGGCACGATTTTTAAGTGGGCTGCGCAGGCGGGGCAGTTGGGCCGACGCTGATGCAGTGGCGGTTTACGGACCGTCGGGTGGCTCAATCCCCGACTTGTTGGGCTCGGCCCACGTGAAAGTGGGTGAATTGATTCCTGGGCGTTTGCTGAGCCCCATCGAGATTGAAGAGTCCCGACAACAACAAGTACAGATTTCGCAGATTTAAGAGAAAGTGAACCATGAGCATCAAGCAAATCAGAAACATCGCCATCATCGCCCACGTTGACCACGGCAAAACCACCATGGTTGACCAGTTGCTGCGTCAGTCCGGAACCTTTGCCCAGCACGAAAAAGTCGTTGACACCGTGATGGACAACAACGCGATTGAAAAAGAACGTGGCATCACGATTCTGGCCAAAAACTGCGCCGTGACCTGGGAAGGCACGCACATCAACATCGTCGACACCCCCGGACACGCTGATTTTGGCGGCGAAGTCGAACGCGCCCTCTCCATGGTGGATGGCGTTGTGCTGTTGATTGACGCGCAGGAAGGCCCCATGCCGCAGACCCGCTTCGTGACCAAAAAGGCGCTGGCGCTGGGCTTGAAGCCCATCCTGGTCGTCAACAAGGTGGACAAGCCTGGCTCACGCCCGGATTGGGTTGTCAACGCAGCGTTCGATTTGTTCGACAAATTGGGCGCCACCGATGAACAGCTTGATTTCCCGGTGGTTTACGCCTCGGGCATCAATGGCTGGTCGTCCCTGGTTGAGGGCGGGCAGGGCGAACAATGGGGCCCCGACATGTCGGCCCTGTTCAACACCATCCTCGAGCACGTACCGCACCAGCAGGGCGACCCTGAGGCACCGCTGCAGTTGCAGATTTCAGCGCTTGACTTTTCGACCTTCGTGGGCCGCATTGGGGTGGGCCGCATCAGCCAGGGCACCGTCAAGCCGATGATGGACGTGGTCGTCATGGAAGGGCTGGATGGCAAACCCGTCAAAGGGCGCATCAACCAGGTGTTGACCTTTCAGGGCCTGGAGCGGATGCAGGCCACCGATGCCGGTCCGGGGGAGATTGTGCTGATCAACGGTCTGACCGACATCGGCATTGGTGTCACCATCACTGACCCGCTGAACCCGATGCCGCTTCCGATGCTGAAAGTCGACGAGCCAACCTTGACCATGAACTTTTGCGTCAACACCAGCCCGCTCGCCGGTCGCGAAGGCAAGTACGTCACGAGCCGCCAGATTTGGGACCGCCTGCAAAAGGAGCTGCAGCACAACGTTGCCCTGCGCGTCAAGGAAACCGACGAAGAGGGTATTTTTGAAGTGATGGGCCGGGGCGAATTGCACCTGACGATTCTGCTGGAAAACATGCGCCGTGAAGGCTACGAGCTGGCTGTCAGCAAGCCGCGCGTCGTGTTCAAGCAAGTCAACGGTGAAGTGCACGAGCCTATTGAAATGGTCACTGCCGACATTGAAGACCAGCACCAGGGCGGTGTGATGCAGGCGCTGGGTGAGCGCAAAGGCGAGCTGGTGAACATGGAGCCCGATGGCCGTGGCCGGGTTCGCCTGGAATACCGTATCCCTGCGCGGGGCCTGATCGGTTTCACCAACGAGTTCCTGAATCTGACCCGTGGCACCGGCCTCATCTCCAACATTTTCGACAGCTACGAAGCGCACAAAGGCGAGATTGGTGGCCGCAAGAACGGCGTGCTGATTTCCATGGATGCTGGCGAAATTTTCACCTATGCTTTAGGCAAACTCGACGAACGCGGCCGCATGTTTGTGCGCCCCAACGATCCGGTTTATGAGGGGATGATCGTCGGCATCCACAGCCGTGAAAACGACCTGGTCGTCAACGCCACGCGCACCAAGCAGCTGACCAACTTCCGCGTCAGCGGCAAGGAAGACGCCATCAAAATCACGCCGCCGATTGAATGCACGCTGGAATATGGCGTTGAATTCATTGAAGACGACGAGCTGGTTGAAATCACGCCCAAGTCGATCCGCCTTCGCAAACGTCACCTGAGCGAGAGTGACCGCAAGAAGGCTGGGCGCGGCTTCTTGTAGATCAGTTTTTGGCAATGCGGCCCAGCCTGGCTGGAGATACTGGTTTGACCTGATTTCAAACCGTCGGAACCTGAAAACCCATGCTCCGCTTAACCCACAACCGCGCCGTCGTCGTGATGCTGCTGGTGACCCTGATGTGGTCGACAGCAGGTGTGGTGACGCGCCACCTGGATGCTGCCAAAAGCTTCGAAGTGACGTTTTGGCGGAGCTTCTTCACGGTGTTGAGCCTGCTGGTGCTGCTGCCGTTGCTCAAGGGGCGGGGCGTGTTTGCCAAAATGCGCCACGCGGGCAAGGCTTTCTGGCTGTCTGGCCTTTGCTGGTGCGGCATGTTCACGTTTTACATGATGGCGCTGATGCTGACCAGCGTGGCCAACGTCCTGGTCACGATGTCAATTGGCCCCTTGCTCACCGCGCTGTTTGCCCGCGTTTTCATTCAGCATCGCGTGCCGCCGCGCACCTGGTTGGCCATTGTTGTGGCTGGCATTGGCATCGCCTGGATGTTTGCGGCGCAGCTCTCGGGCGGCCAGTTGCTGGGCACCGTGGTGGCGCTGGGCGTGCCGCTGGCAGGCGCCGCCAACTGGACCATCACCCAGCATTCCCATGCCGAAGGCCATGATGTCGATTTGGTACCCGCCGTGATGGTGGGCGCGGCCCTGTCCTGCCTGATCACCCTGCCGCTGGCACTGCCGCTTCAAGCCACCCAGCACGACCTGGCCCTGCTGGCAGGCTTGGGGCTGGGCCAACTGGCGATCCCGTGCGTGCTTTCCGTGATGTGCGCGCGGGTGCTCAAGGCGCCCGAGGTTTCGTTGCTGGCGCTTCTGGAAGTGCCCTTTGGCATTCTGCTGGCATGGCTGGGCGCCAACGAGGCGCCAGACCGGGCCGTGATGTTCGGCGGTGCCTTGGTGATTGGCGCATTGGTGACGAACGAGCTGGTCGGATGGCGTGAACGGGCGTGATTGCCTTGTAGTCTGGCAACGCGTATCAAATGCTATTATATAAGTAGCAGACTATTTATTAAATACGAGTGCTAGAGGCATATTTGATCGATTTTTTTCGATTTTGACGTCGTTTTGGAGTAAAAATTAACCTGCAGGTTAATAAAATTCGCTTTCAGACATCCGCCAAGGCCTTTTGACGGTTCGCCGCAGGCGGTCAAATCGACCCGCTGGCTGCGCCAGATATCATCACCTTTCGGTCCTGTTCGGCCGTTGTCGAACAAATCAATTTTTTTTTGGAACCTGCACCATAAGCCATGCCCATGAACCAGACCATCGCCAACGCAGCCGTGGTGGACGCCGCCATCACCTCGCGCATGTCCACCCGCGCGTTCACGCAACAACCTGTGCCCCGCGAAACGATTACCGAGATTTTGCAGGTGGCGAGCCGCGCTGCCTCTGGCACCAACACCCAGCCATGGAAGACCTATGTTTTGCAAGGCGCCAGCCGAGACGGCCTGGTGCAGAAGGTATGCGCGGCGCACGATGCCATTCGCGACAACCCGGCGTTGGCTGCTGAGTACCGTGAGGAATATGCCTACTACCCGACCAAATGGACCAGTCCCTTCATTGAACGGCGCCGCGAAAACGGCTGGGGGCTGTATGGCCTGCTGGGCATTGGCAAGGCGGACAAAGACAAGATGCACGCCCAGCATCAGCGCAACTACCGGTTTTTCGACGCGCCGGTGGGTTTGATGTTCACCGTTGACCGCGTGCTGGAGCGCGGCAGCCTGGTGGACTACGGCATGTTCATGCAAAACATCATGGTCGCCGCGCGCGGGCGCGGTCTGCACACCTGCCCGCAGGCGGCCTGGAACGGCTTTGCAAAAATAATCCTGCCGCACATTGGCGCCGGGCCTGATGAAATGCTGGTGTGTGGCATGTCGCTTGGGTTTGCCGACGAGACAGACCCGGTCAACACCTTTC
>JANMCB010000076.1:0-2870 GCA_031360805.1 Rhodoferax sp. | reverse complement strand
ACGCCGCCGGCTTCCAGCAGAGCAACGCGGACGTTCGGGTCTTCGGTCAGCCTTGATGCCAGCACGCAGCCAGCCGAGCCTGCGCCGATGATGATGTAGTCAAACATTTCAGGTGGGTTCCGCTTCAAATCAAAAAGATTCAGGTTTTGGCATACTGTGATCAAGAGCGCAAGGGCGCCACTCACGCAGTGCAAAAACGACTGCGCTGAAGATAGACGAGAAACCGCAAAAACTTTTAAGGAGGCGACTTTAATGAACACTCTGGTAAACCCTGAAGCCCCATCCGGCACATCGGCAGGAGTCCACCCCGAGGGCAGCATTGATTGCACCGTGCAG
The DNA here is from genome assembly GCA_031360805.1 of Rhodoferax sp. Classification (GTDB taxonomy): domain Bacteria; phylum Pseudomonadota; class Gammaproteobacteria; order Burkholderiales; family Burkholderiaceae_C; genus JANYCG01. The sequence continues at coordinate 2,534 of JANMCB010000076.1, read as the reverse complement.
GGCAGCCTGCTGTTGATCGGCATCAACCGCCCGAACAAGCGCAATGGCTTCACCCCCAAAATGTTCCGGGAACTCGGCGAGGCGTATTCACTGCTGGACGATGACCCCGAACTTCGCGTGGGCGTGTTGCATGCGCACGGCGCGCACTTCACCGCCGGGCTGGACCTGCCGACCATCGCGCCCCTCATGCGCAAGGGCATCAAAGCTGTGCCGCTGGGCCTGGTCGATCCGCTGAACCTGGGCATGGAAGGCTACCGGCGGCGCACCAAGCCGATGGTGGTGGCGGTCAAAGGCATCACCTACACGCTGGGCATCGAATTGATGCTGGCGGGGGACATCGTGGTCGCCGCCGACGATTGTCGTTTCTCGCAACTGGAGGTCAAGCGCGGCATCATGGCCACCGGTGGCGCCACGCTGCGCATGGCCGAACGCGCGGGCATGGGCAACGCCATGCTGCATTTGCTCACCGGCGACGAGTTTGACAGCACCGAGGCCTTGCGCCTGAACTTTGTGCAAAAGGTCGTACCGGCCGCTCAGCTGCTGGAAGAAGCCGTGAAGATCGCAACCGCCATTGCCGCCCAGGCGCCGCTGGCGGTGGTGGCCACCCGGCTGAACGTGCTCAAAGCCATCGAACACGGCCCGCTGGTCGCCATGCATGACTTCATCCCGGTGCAAAACGGTTTGTCCAATTCAGCCGACGCGAAAGAAGGCGTGGCGTCGTTTGTCGAAAAGCGGGTGGCGCGGTTTAACGGAAGTTGATTGGGGGCGCTGACCACAGCGCTGTGAGTTCCTTCCCCAAATGGTTCAGGCCCTATCCTGGCTGCACCAGTCGTCAAAGCGGCAAGCATTGCAAATTTTAATCATTGTTGTCAATTAAATTGCACACAATTGAATTGTGCAGTACAATTTCGTTCATGCTTCCAATCAGTCAATTGCCCGAACGCAACGCAGGTCTGCTGCTGGACAACCAGCTCTGTTTTGCGCTTTACAGCGCGTCTTTGGCGATGACCAAGCTCTACAAGCCTTTGCTCGCTGAGTTGGGGTTGACTTATCCGCAGTACCTCGTGATGCTGGTGTTATGGGAGCGCGACGGGGTGATGGTGTCAGAGCTCAGCGACCGCCTTTTCCTGGATTCTGGCACTTTGACGCCGCTGCTCAAGCGGCTTGAAGCCGCATTGCTGCTGGTGCGTGTGCGCGACGTCGCCGACGAGCGCCGGGTGCACATCACGCTTACCGCCGCCGGGCGAAAACTCAAGGCGAAGGCGGCATTGGTCCCGCAGTGCGTGGCGAAAGCCTCGCAAACTTCATTGCCAGAATTGATGCAACTCACCGCGCAGGTACAACGCCTGCGCAACAACATGACCGCTTGAAGGCCACCCACCAAAGCCATGTAAAGCCTGAGTCGAACGGTTCATCCTGTCTTTCAACCCGCTTCAAACAACGAAGCACAACTCCAAAGGATCTCACCATGGTCACCAAAGTCGAAAAAGTTCTATATAAAGCCCATGCCACCGCCACCGGGGGCCGGGACGGTCGCGCCGTTTCGTCAGACGGCCTGCTGGATGTGAAACTGGCACCACCGAAAGAGCTGGGTGGCGCTGGCGGAGCGACCAACCCCGAACAACTGTTTGCTGCCGGTTACAGTGCCTGTTTCATGGGCGCCATGAAGCACGTGGCCGGTGCGCAGAAGATCGTCATTCCAGCCGATGCCTCCATCGCCGCCACGGTGGGCATTGGCCAGATTCCTGCAGGCTTTGGCATTGAAGTTCAGATGGCCGTGAGCCTGCCGGGCATGGACCGTGCTGCGGCGCAGGCGCTGGTCGACAAGGCACATCAGGTGTGCCCGTATTCGAATGCCACGCGCGGCAACATTGAAGTGGCGATCACTTTGGTCTAATGGTATTTGCTACATAAAATGTAGCAAATGATCTATATAATGCGTAAGCTAAAGGCGTATTTGAACGGATTTTTCTAAAATTCGACCAAGTTGGTGTTGAAAATTAACCTGCAGGTTAACTTTTCATTGCCAATTTGTTCGACCTTTCGCCGCAAAACCGCAAAACCGCAAAACCGCAAAACCGCAAAACCGTAAAACCGTAAAACCGAAAAAGCCGCGAAATCTGGTTTATCGTCTGGGCATGAACACCACCCAATTCCTGGTTCAGAAGAACCAGCTGCAGAACACCGAGCTGCGTCACGCGCCAGAGCTGCCTTTGGCGGACGGCCAGGTGCGAATCGGCATTGACAAATTCGCGCTGACGGCTAACAACATCACCTACGCCGCATTTGGTGATGCCATGAACTATTGGCATTTTTTCCCGGTGGCGCCCCAAGTGAATTCTGCTGCTGACGGCACCGCCATGGGGTCAATCCCGGTTTGGGGTTTTGGCATGGTCCTTGAAACCCGCCACGCGGGCGTGGCCGTTGGCGAGCGACTTTACGGTTACTTCCCCCTGGCGTCCCAGGTCATTTTGCAGCCTGTGCGGGCGACCCCGGCTGGCTTTTATGACGGCGCACCCCACCGCGCCGAGTTG
>JANMCB010000065.1:0-1814 GCA_031360805.1 Rhodoferax sp. | reverse complement strand
TGACATGGCGCGCATCGATCTCGATCTGGCACACGCCTATCAAGCCAATCCCACGGCAGACAGCGACTACGCCCTGTTGCCGCTCAATATGACGTTTGAAGACGGCGGTGCCTATGCGCTGCTCGGCCCCTCGGGCTGCGGTAAGACGACCTTGCTCAACATCGTCTCCGGCCTGGTCAAGCCCTCGCAAGGCAGTGTGTCTTTTGATGGCCGCAACGTCACCGGGCAAACGCCGCAGCAGCGCAACATTGCCCAAGTGTTCCAGTTCCCGGTGATTTACGACACGATGTCCGTTGCCGAAAACCTGGCCTTTCCGCTGAAAAATCGCGGTGTGGCGGCGGACAAAATCAAGCGCCGTGTGGGCCAGATTGCCGAAATGCTGGAACTCAGCGGCCAGCTCAACACGCGCGCCGCAGGCTTGACGGCCGATGCCAAGCAAAAAATCTCTCTCGGGCGTGGGCTGGTGCGGGAGGATGTCTCCGCTGTGCTGTTTGACGAGCCCTTGACGGTGATTGACCCGCATTTGAAGTGGCAACTGCGGCGCAAGCTCAAGCAGATTCACCATGAGCTCAAACTCACCTTGATCTACGTCACGCATGACCAGGTGGAGGCGCTCACGTTTGCCGACCAGGTGGTGGTGATGACCCGTGGCCGCGCTGTGCAGATTGGCTCGGCCTCAAATCTGTTTGAGCGGCCCCAGCATACGTTTGTAGGCCACTTCATCGGCTCACCGGGTATGAATTTTCTGCCCGCGCGATGGAGCTCATCCGGGGTTGAAGTGGCTGGGCAAACCGTCGCCGCATCGACGTTGGGCCTGCAAACGCTGGGCGACATCACGCTCGGTGTGCGGCCTGAGTATGTGACTTTGGCCATGCCCCATTCGCCAGGCAGCGTGGCCGCCACTGTGACCAAAGCGCAAGACATCGGCACTTACTGGCTGCTGTCTGCGCAGGTCGGCAAAGGTTCGCAGGCCACGGTTCGGGCGCGCTTGAGCCCGGCGCAGTCGATACCCGCCGTGGGCGAGCAGGTTTGGCTTTCGCTGATCGGCCCCAACACCTGCTTCTACACGGATGATGTTTTGATAAGCGATGTTTCGGTTGGAGGCACCACCGTATGAAGCCCGTCAATCAAAAGGCCTGGTTCCTGATCTTGCCCGTGGTGCTCTGCGTCGCGTTTTCGGCCGTCTTGCCGCTGATGACGGTGGTGAACTACTCGGTGCAAGACATCATCTCGCCCGAGCGGCGCGTGTTCGTGGGCACCGAGTGGTTCAAGGCGGTGATGCGTGATGACGATTTGCAGGGTGCGTTGATCCGGCAAATCGTGTTCTCGCTGTCGGTGCTGTTGGTGGAGATTCCGCTGGGCATTGCGCTGGCGCTGTCCATGCCCGCCAAAGGCTGGAAGTCGTCTGCCGTGCTGGTGCTGGTCGCCATATCGCTGTTGATTCCCTGGAACGTTGTGGGCACCATTTGGCAAATCTATGGCCGTACCGATATCGGCTTGATGGGCGCCACCTTCGCCAAGCTCGGCTTTGACTACAGCTACACGGGCAACGCAACCCACGCGTGGCTGACGGTGCTGATGATGGACGTTTGGCACTGGACACCGTTGGTCGCGCTGCTCTGCTATGCGGGCTTGCGGGCGATTCCTGATGCCTACTACCAGGCCGCCAGCATTGACGGCGCAAGCAAGTTCGCGGTGTTCCGCTTCATTCAGTTGCCCAAGCTGCGCGGGGTGCTGATGATCGCTGTGCTGCTGCGCTTTATGGACAGCTTCATGATCTATACCGAGCCCTTTGTGTTGACCGGCGGTGGCCC
>JANMCB010000011.1:0-5831 GCA_031360805.1 Rhodoferax sp. | reverse complement strand
AAACGCAGCGCTGCAGGGTGAGGTGGCCGCCGTGGTGACTGCGCCCATTCACAAAGAGGCGCTTGCCCTGGCGGGTGAACCGCACTCAGCCTTCCCTGGCCACACCGAGATGTTGCAGTCCCTGGCAGCCACACACCTCGGGAAAACAGTGGCACAGGTGCACGTGCGCATGATGCTGGCCAATGACGAACTGAAGGTGGTGCTGGTCAGCATTCATGTGTCCCTTCGGGATGCGATTGAGGCTGTCACGTTTGACAATGTATTGCAAACCTTGCGAATTGCCGACAGTTCAGTGGCAACCATGTTGGGCCGTAAACCGCGTATTGGTGTCGCCGGACTGAATCCGCACGCGGGGGAGGGCGGATTGTTTGGCCAGGAAGAATCGCGTTTTATCGCACCCGCAATCCATGCTGCGCGTCAGGAAGGAATTGACGCGCATGGCCCGTACGCGCCCGATACCGTGTTCATGCGGGCACGCGCTTCAGCCGGGAAACCCGGCGAGTTTGACGTCGTGGTGGCGATGTACCACGACCAGGGTTTGATACCCGTGAAATATCTGGGGGTCGACAAGGGCGTCAACGTCACGCTGGGTTTGCCACTGATTCGCACCAGCCCCGACCACGGAACGGCATTTGACATCGCCGGTACGGGCATGGCAGATGCGGCAAGCTTGATCGAAGCGATTCGGATGGCCAGAGCGCTGTCGGGTCAATCAAGGCGCTGAATTCAGCACCGGGTTTTTACGCTTCATGCATTGCCTGAATACCCAACAGGCAAAAAACGCCCGCCGCGCATTGCTGCGGGCGGGCAGTTGGGCAGTTGGGTAAATTTGCCCGCCCAATCGATGGAAAAAGACTACTTTTTCAGGCTGTCGCGAATTTGGCGCAGCAGCATGACGTCTTCTGGAATCGCAGCCGGCACCGCAGGAGCGGCTTCCTTCTTCAGGCGGTTCTTCTGCTTGACTATCATGAAGATGATGAAGCCGAGAATGATGAAGTTCACTGCAATCGTGATGAAGTTGCCATAGGCAAACAGATTCGCGCCAGCGGCTTTGAGGGTGGCGTAACTGGTTGCCCCTTCGATGGCCTTGGCGGGTGGCGCCAGCATGATGTACATCTCGGAAAAGTTGATTCCCCCGAAGATCTTTCCGACGATCGGCATGATCAGATCGCCCACGATTGAATCAACGATTTTGCCAAACGCCCCGCCAATGATCACACCGACTGCCAAGTCCATGACATTGCCCTTAAGCGCAAAGTCCTTGAATTCCTGCATCATGCCCATGTCCGTTCTCCTCTTGTGTTCAAAAGACGGCAAGTATTACCAACCCCCAATACTTGTCAAGTGCTTGATTTCACTCAAAAAACGACAGCGTCGCTCCGCTACAATCACGGGTTGACCCTAGGGTTACGACAGTTGAGCGACGTTTTCATTGAGGATTCCCATGAGCGATACCCCGGTTGGCAGTGGCCAAATTGATGGCAGTAAGAGAACTTGGCTAATTGCTTCGAGTTGTGCCGGCGCAGTTGGAATCGGTGCAGTGGCTGTGCCGTTTGTCAGCACTTTTCAACCTTCCGAGCGTGCCAAAGCCGCCGGTGCTGCCGTCGAGGTGGATATTTCGGCCATGAAGCCTGGCGAAAAGCTCACGGTTGAGTGGCGCGGCAAGCCGGTCTGGATTGTCAAGCGCACGCCTGAGCAGCTGGCAACCTTGCCCAAGGTTGACGGCCTGTTGGCTGATCCCAAATCCTTGCGCAAACCTGATGAGCTGACACCGGTTTATGCGCGCAACGAAGGCCGCTCTATCAAGCCCGAAATTTTTGTGGCGGTTGGCATTTGTTCGCATCTGGGCTGCTCGCCTTCCGACAAATTCCAGCCAGGCGCGCAACCGTCCTTGCCGGACGATTGGGCTGGCGGCTTTTTGTGCCCATGCCATGGCTCCACCTTTGACGTCGCCGGGCGGGTTTACAAAAACAAGCCGGCACCCGACAACCTGGAAGTGCCACCCTACATGTATTTGTCCGACAGCCGTTTGCTGATCGGTGAAGATAAAAAAGCCTGAGGCAAACAAAAATGGCTGATTTCAAGGAAATTTCCCCCAACGCGTCAGCGGGCGCCAAGGTCACCAACTGGTTTGAAAACCGGTTCCCCACCGCGTTTGACGCCTACAAAGTTCATATGTCGGAGTACTACGCTCCGAAAAACTTCAATTTCTGGTACATCTTTGGATCCCTGGCGTTGCTGGTGCTGGTGATTCAAATCGTCACCGGCATCTTTTTGACGATGCATTACAAGCCCGATGCCGCCTTGGCCTTTGGCTCGGTCGAATACATCATGCGCGACGTGCCTTGGGGCTGGTTGGTGCGATACATGCACTCTACCGGCGCGTCAGCGTTTTTCGTGGTGGTTTACCTGCACATGTTCCGGGGGCTGATTTACGGCAGCTACCGAAAGCCGCGTGAACTGGTTTGGGTTTTTGGCTGCGCGATCTTTTTGTGCCTGATGGCCGAGGCCTTCATGGGCTACTTGCTGCCCTGGGGGCAAATGAGCTACTGGGGCGCGCAAGTGATCGTTAATCTCTTTGCTGCCATTCCGTTCATTGGCCCTGATCTGGCCCTGCTGATTCGTGGCGACTATGTGGTTGGGGACGCCACCCTGAACCGCTTCTTCGCGTTTCACGTGATTGCCGTGCCACTGGTGCTGCTGGGTTTGGTGGCGGCGCACTTGCTGGCTTTGCACGATGTGGGTTCGAACAACCCGGATGGCATCGAAATCAAGGCGACCAGGAACAAAGAAACCGGTATTCCGCTGGATGGCATTCCGTTTCACCCCTACTACACGGTCCATGATATTTTTGCCGTCAGCATGTTCCTGATGGTGTTCACAGCGATCATTTTCTTCGCGCCTGAGGTCGGAGGCTACTTCCTGGAGTACAACAACTTCATCCCGGCCGACCCTTTGAAGACGCCTGCACACATCGCACCGGTCTGGTACTTCACACCCTATTACTCAATGCTGCGGGCCATTACCAGTGAATTCATGTATGTATTGATTGCCTGTGTGGTCGGTGGTTCCGTGCTGGCAGCCGTCAAGTTCAAAATGCCGGCTTTGTTCAAAGGCATCCTGATCATTGCTGCGCTGGGCGTTGCCGCGATGATGCTGTCAATTGATGCCAAGTTCTGGGGCGTGGTGGTGATGGGCGGTGCGGTCATCATCCTGTTTTTCCTGCCCTGGCTGGACTACAGCCCGGTCAAATCAATCCGCTACCGCCCGGACTGGCACAAGTACCTTTATGGCATTTTTGTGATCAATTTCGTGGTGCTGGCGTACCTGGGTGTGCAACCGCCGTCGGCCATCGGCGAGCGGGTGTCACAGGTCGGAACCCTGTTTTACTTTGGCTTCTTCATCTTGATGCCCTGGTGGAGCCAATTGGGCCAGACCAAACCGGTGCCGAGCCGGGTTACCTTTGCAGCGCACTGACCGGACGATGCCAACCATGAAAACTTACGGATTGATGAAAACCTGCCTGGTCGCTGTGGCAGCTGTCTTTGGCCTGCTTGGCACCGCACAAGCCAACACTGGCGGCATCGTTTGGGACAAAGCGCCCAATCAGATCAACGACATGACCTCGCTGCAAAACGGCGCCAAGCTGTTTGTCAACTACTGCCTTAACTGCCATTCAGCCGCCTACATGCGATACAACCGCCTGCGCGACATTGGCCTGTCTGAGCAGCAAATCAAGGACAACCTGCTGTTCGCCACCGACAAGGTTGGCGAGACCATGAAAGCCTCGATCGACCCCAAGCAGGCCAAGGAATGGTTTGGCGCCAATCCGCCAGACTTGACCGTAATTGCCCGCTCGCGGGCCGCCGCGGGCCAGGGTTCCGGTGCGGATTATCTTTATACCTACCTGCGCACTTATTACCCCGACAGCACCAAAGCCACGGGCTGGAACAACCTGGCATTTCCCAATGTCGGCATGCCGCATGCATTGTGGGAACTCCAGGGCAATCGCAAGCCGGTTTACGACACGCGGGTCGAGCATGGGCACGAAGAGAAAATCTTCAAGGCGTGGGAACAAGTCACGCCGGGGAGCATGACCCCGCTTCAGTACGACCAGGCCGTGGGTGACCTCGTCAATTATTTGCAGTGGATGGGCGAACCCGCGCAGCACAACCGTGTTCGCGTGGGCGTGTGGGTGCTGCTGTTCCTGGGCGTGTTCACCGTGTTCGCCTGGCGACTCAATGCTGCGTACTGGAAAGACGTGAAATAGCACACGCAGGCAGGTCATTGCGCGGCTGGGCTTGGGTCTGGCACGCAGCCTCGATGAGTGGGTCGGCATCTTGCTCCCACTCTTTTTAATTTTTAGGAGTCCCGAAAATGATGGTCTTGTACTCAGGCACCACCTGCCCTTTTTCCCACCGCTGCCGGTTTGTGCTGTTTGAAAAGGGCATGGACTTCGAAATTCGTGACGTTGACCTCTACAACAAGCCGGAGGACATCAACGTGATGAATCCCTACGGCCAGGTTCCCATTCTGGTCGAGCGCGACCTGATTCTGTACGAGTCCAACATCATCAACGAGTACATCGACGAGCGTTTTCCGCACCCCCAGCTCATGCCCGGCGACCCGGTTGACCGTGCCCGAGTGCGCCTGTTCCTGCTCAATTTTGAAAAGGAACTGTTCGTCCACGTGTCCACGCTGGAGTCGCGCGCGGCCAAGTCCAACGAGAAGGTGCTTGAAAAGGCCCGTGCACACATCCGTGATCGCCTGACCCAGCTCGCACCGATATTCCTCAAGAACAAATACATGCTGGGCGACAGTTTCTCGATGCTCGATGTGGCCATTGCGCCCTTGCTGTGGCGCCTGGACTACTACGGCATCGACCTCTCCAAAAACGCGGCGCCATTGCTCAAGTACGCTGAGCGGATTTTTTCACGCCCCGCCTACATTGAAGCGTTGACGCCGTCTGAGAAAGTCATGAGGAAGTGATTGCCCCCACGCTCCACCGCTGCGCGGGTCGCTGCCCCCCGAGGGGGCTAATTCCCCTTGGGGCGGCCCGGCGGGAAATTGTTGGCCCTGTGATTCGTCGCTGCGTGGGTCATTGAGTAGCTAGGATTGCGAGCATGATCGACACCAAAGACACCACTTCGACGCGCCCCTACCTGATTCGGGCGCTGTACGAGTGGTGCACCGACAACGGCTTGACACCGTATGTGGCGGTGCTGGTGGACGACAGCGTGCGCGTACCCAACGAGTACGTGAAGGACGGCGAAATCGTTCTCAACATCAGTTTTGATGCGACCAGCGCCTTGAAGCTTGGCAATGAGTTCATCGAATTCAAGGCGCGCTTTGCAGGCAGCGCCCGCGAGATCATGGTGCCCATCAGCCGCGTCATCGCCATTTACGCGCGTGAAAACGGGCAGGGCATGTCGTTCCCTATGTCCGTGCCTTCAGGCGCGCGCCCAACAGAAACATCACCCGCTGCCTTGACCTCGATTGCGCCATCCGGTAGCCCGGCCCGCCCCACCTTGGCGGCCACCGACAGCAAGTCACTCCAGTTGGCTCCCGCCACCACCGATTCAACCGCTGGTGACAGCGAGCCACCGCGCCCGCCACAAGGTCCACGCCCGGCGTTGAAGCGGGTTAAATGATTCTCCGCAATTTGCGTGTGCATTGCGCAAGATGCCTCATTGCCTCCTGTAAAATGATTGCAGTGCCGATTTAGCTCAGTTGGTAGAGCACCCGCCTTGTAAGCGGAAGGTCGTCAGTTCGATTCCGACAATCGGCACCATTCAACCGTCGCCAACGACCCCACTCCATGTCATCTGACG
>JANMCB010000543.1:0-4658 GCA_031360805.1 Rhodoferax sp. | reverse complement strand
CACCAGGCCCAACGCTGAAACGCAACGCACGTCTTCCAGGTCACGGAAGTAAACACCAACTTGATCGGCCAGCAGCAGGCCTTTGTAGACCACCGTGCGGCTGCTCATGCTGGGCACGTAATACTCTTTGCTGTGCTTGAGCTGCAAGTTTTGAATGGCTGCGCTGGCGGTTTTGCGGATCACATACAGCTTGCGCTCCAGCGCATCCTGCACGATCACGTCATTGCCGCGCCCGATGAACACCTGCCGAAGGATCGGTTCTTTGGCGCGAACCGTGGGCGACATGGGCATCTCGCGGTTCACCGGCACGTCGCGCCAGCCCAGCAACACCTGGCCCTCGGCTTTGATAGCGCGCTCCATCTCCTGTTCACAGGCCTGACGGCTGGCATGCTCCTTGGGCAGAAAGATCATGCCCACGCCATATTCACCGGGTGGCGGCAGCGTGACGTTTTGGGCCGCCATTTCTTCGCGGTACAAAGCGTCAGGCAACTGAATCAGGATGCCCGCGCCGTCGCCCATCAGCTTGTCGGCACCCACAGCGCCCCGGTGGTCAAGATTCTCAAGAATCTTCAGCGCGTTCTTGACAATGTCATGCGACTTGGTGCCTTTGATGTGCGCTACAAATCCGACACCACAAGCGTCATGCTCGTGCTCGGAAGAATACAAACCGTGTTGTTGGAGATGGGAAATCTCAGCAGCCGTGGTCATGGCGCACTCCTAAAATGTCAAGGGGACTCGAATTTTAGTGCACTGCAACAATCTTTTCAAGAAAATTAATTGGGGTCAGATTCCAATTAATTCTCCTAATTTAATTAGTAGATTTAATTGGGGACAGATCAAAAATCAATCGCCTTCCTAGCGTGGATTGCCTGCCTAGTTTTCGTTTAACCGGGTTTGCACTTCAAGAACCGGCCGACCGGGGCTTGTGCGATTGACTCTTCGCAACGTCTTTTTTTGCAGGGCGCCCAAAAAATCCTCGTCGCCAAGCGCCCAGCCCTTCAACGCAAACTGCGTCAAATCGGCCTGCTGCTGCGTTGTGATGCCGGCGGCCACCATTGCGGCGTACGTCATTTCGCGGGCAAACGGTGTGTTGCCCAAAGCCCAGATGAGCGGATGAGGCGTGATCAGCCGGTCAGGACGAAGCCCTGCATAGCGGTGGTAGCTGGACCAGGGGTAATCGGCCGCGTGGGTGACCAGCCCTGCGCGCACCGGGTTCAGATCAATATAGACCATGCAGGCCAGCAAGTACCGGTCGGTCTGAATCACAGTTGATTTATAACGCCCCTCCCACAGCGTCCCGGTGCGTCCATGCGAGTCGTTAAACAGCCGCACGTAGCGCCGGCCCACCGCCTGCATAATTTGAGGCAAGGAATCGGCTTCTTTGGGAGTCGCGAGCAAATGGAAGTGATTGCCCATCAGCACATAGGCATGAATGTCAACGCCGAACTTTGCGGCGTTTTCACCCAGCAAATCCAGCAGAAACTGCCGGTCTCCCGACGAGACAAAAATCGGCTGCCGGTTGTTACCGCGCTGAATGACGTGGTGCGGGTAACCGGGCAGGGTCAGTCGGGGAAGGCGGGCCATGGTGATGCGGAGGTGAATTCCGCATCATGATAATTGGAATCTGACCCCAATTCTTTACTTGGGGTTAAGCAGCCCGCCCAGCATGCCCATCAGGTCACCGGAATTGCCCAAACCGCCAGCGGGTGCATGGCCATTGGGTGTGAGTTTGTCAATCAGGCCTGGCAGCATTTGCGCCAATGAGCCGGCAGCATCGCCCTGGCTCATGCCAAGTTTGGCAGCCAGGTCGCCCATCACGTCGCCGCCGAGCACTTGGCCGATCTGGTCACCGGAGATCGGCGCGTTTTCGCCAGTGCCTACCCAGGACTTGGCGACATCGCCCATGCCAGCGTGGCTGAATTTCTCCAACAAGCCACCCAAGCCGCCAAGTTTGCCGTCATTGGCGAGCATACCGACCACCACAGGCAGCAAAGCACCCAGGCCGCCCATTCCGCCCAAACCACCTTGTTGCTGGTTCTGGTTCTGTCCGCCCATCATGGCGCCTGCTGCACCAATTACCGTATCGAGTAAACCCATTGCATTCTCCAAAAGTTATTAGTGTGCCAAACCGACTCCGCATTAAACCACCGAAGAATGTCAATCTCAAACCGCCGAGTGCCGGTTTGAAAATGCCGGATTCAGCAGTCTGCCATGGCCTCCAGCCCCGGCAGCTTGAACCGGGTTGCCTGCAAATTCTCCAAGCCGAAGGTTTCGAGAATTTCCACCAGACGATTCGCCGCGCCACGCCTTTTTTGCCCGGTGTAACGCGCAATGATCAGCTCGTTCTTCAGGCTGTGCTCCCACCCGACCAGTTCGGTAACGCTGACCTGATAGCCCCAGGCTTCCAGATACAGGCAGCGCAGCACGTTGGTAATCTGGCTGCCCATTTCGCGGGTGTGCAGCGGGTGCCGCCACAGCTCCGCCAGTGGCGTGCGACTCAAGGACAGCGCCTTGCCGGCGCTCAGGTTGCGGGCGATTTCTGCCTGGCAGCAAGGCACCAGCACCATATATTTGGCGCGTTTGGCCAGCCCAAAGGCAATCGCATCGTCAGTGGCCGTGTCACAGGCATGCAGCGCCGTGACAACGTTAATTTGGGGCGGTAATAAAGCGGACTTTGCCGAGTCGGCCACGCTCAGGTTCAAGAATGACATGCGTTGAAAGCCAAGCCGCTGGCTGAGTTCGCGCGATTTCTCCACCAGCTCAGCGCGCGTTTCGATGCCAAAAATGTGCCCTGCGCTTTTTGACTTGAAGAACAGGTCGTAAATGATGAACCCCAGGTACGACTTGCCAGCACCGTGGTCTGCCAGCATCGCTCGTGCGCCTGCGTCTGGGAGTTCCAGCAGAAGCCTCTCAATAAATTGAAACAAGTGGTAAACCTGCTTGAGCTTGCGCCGGGAATCCTGGTTCAGCTTGCCGTCACGCGTGAGGATGTGCAGCTCCTTGAGCAATTCAATCGATTGACCGGGGTGAATCTCTGGCGCAATGGCGTGTGCGTCTGCAGGCTGGTTGGCAGGCGCATGGGAACCTGGAGCCGCGTCGTGGCTTTTGACGGTTCGGTTGGTTTTGACAGTCATGACCCGATCTTGCCATGCACATTGGCACCCAGCCCCAGCGCTGCCCAACCCGCCACACCCAGTTCCGTCAGGGTTTGCATATTTTTTTCAAAAATGAGTTCGGCCTGCGGGTAGGCCGCCACGGCCCGGTCCACACTCGCCTCTCGCAGCAAGTGCAGCATGGGATAGGGTGAGCGGTTGGTGCAATTGGTCACATCATGGGCCAATGTCCCGGCAAACTGAAACTCCGGGTGGAAACTCGCGATCTGTACCGTGCCGTCCAGCCCCAAGTCGCGCAAGACGCGGTCAGCCTGCCTCAGAAAATCGTTGAATTCGAGAAACTCTGCCAGGCACATCGGCAAAATCAGCAGGGTGGTGTCCCGCACGGCGGCATCCAGCGCCATCAGGTCAGTCAACTCGGCCCGCAACGCGACCACGACGCCCTGCGGCGTGTCGCTTTGGCTGACGGCGTAATGAATTTGCCCCTTGGCGTGGACGGCTTTTGCGAACGGACACAGGTTCAAACCAATCACCGCGCGTTCGAGCCAGCGCCGGGTGTCGTCAATGATTTGACTTGTCGCGTCACTCATTGGCGGCTTGCGCAAATTGCGCAACTCTCCCAACTTGCATAACCATCCGCTATCACCCGCTGCATGGCTTTCACACCAGCAAGCGCCTGCCGGTGAGGCGCTCGTGTTCACGTGCAGCGAAACGATCCGTCATCCCGGCAATGAAGTCGGCAACCACTCGCGCGACGCCCTGCTCAGGCTCTCTTTCACGGCTGGCCTTTTGAGCCTGTGCGAAGAAGCCAGGCTGCATCTCTTGAGGCGCTGCGAGATAGGCGTTGAAAAGTTCATTCACCACCTGGCGGGCATTGCCGGTCATTTGCATGACTTGCGGATGCCGATAAAGATTTTGCAGAAGAAACGTCTTCAAGACCTGCGATTGCGCCTGCATGTGCGCGCCAAATTGCACCAACGCGGGCAATTGGCGCACCCGGTCCACACTGTCGGGCAGCGCTGACGCAAGCGCCGCCTCTGTGGCAGAAATCACGTCGTACACCTGCGCACTGAGCATGCGCCGGATTGTTTCATACAGCAACCGGCGCCCCTGCACGGTGTCATCCAGATGCGGGTGCTCCAGCAGTGTGGCGCGCTTGAAGTCGTTGAACAGCGGCACGGCTTCGAGCTGTTCCAGCGTGATCAAACCCGAGCGCACACCATCATCGATATCGTGCGAGTTGTAGGCGATTTCATCCGCCAGATTGCACAGCTGCGCTTCCAGGCTGGGTTGGCTGCGCTGCAGAAACCGGCGCGCCACACTGCGCCCGAGCTGCAACGGCCCGACAACAGCCTGACCGTGCAGCGCAGCCATTTCAGCGGCTTCGAGCCTTTCAGCATTGGCGCGCGAGCAATGCTTCAAAATGCCCTCGCGCGTCTCGAAACTGAGATTCAGTCCGTCAAACAGCGGGTAGCGCGCCTCCAGTTCATCGACCACGCGCAGGCTTTGCAGGTTGTGCTCAAAACCACCAAAGGTGGCCATGCT
>JANMCB010000465.1:0-2047 GCA_031360805.1 Rhodoferax sp. | reverse complement strand
AGTTTGCGCACGCCGATGCGTTCAGCCTGCGCCATCAGCTCGGCCAGCAAGGCGCGGCCCAGGCCCTGACCATGAAAGTCAGCGGCAATGTAGACCGAGTCCTCGGCTGAAAAGCGGTAGGCCGGGCGCGGCTTGAACCAGGTGCAATAGGCGTATCCCAAGACTTTTCCCGTCTCTGAATGCGCAGCGACAAGGTACGGCAGCCCTTTGGCCAGTACATCGGCCCGCCGCGCCGACATGTCGTCAAGGCTCGGTGGCTCTGTCTCAAAGGTGCCGGTTCCGCTCAGGACATGGTGGGCGTAGATGGCTGTTATTTCTGGCAGATCGGCCTCGCGGCTGGCTCGAATGTGGGTCATGGGCGACTAAATCGTATTGGATGGATTTGTAAAACCGGGAAAACGCTATAATCGAAGGCTGTTCAGAGTGCCGCTGGCCGGGTGGTCAAGTTGCGTGTCTCAAACTCCGAATATTGTTGAATTTTGAATTTTAGGGTGAGCGGAGCGTATCTACATCGATTTGTCCCAAAACAGTTGGGGCAGGTTGCTGGTTCCTCAATTCTGGAATTCGTGCAAACCAAGGATTAATTATGGTCGTCATTCGACTCGCCCGTGGCGGTGCAAAAGCACGCCCTTTCTTCAACATTGTGGTGGCTGACAAGCGCACCCGCCGTGATGGCCGTTTCATTGAGCGCATCGGTTTTTACAACCCGATTGCAACCGCCAGCGAAGAAAGCATTCGCCTGGCCCAGGACCGTTTGACCTACTGGCGCGGCGTCGGTGCCCAGGCGTCACCTACGGTTGAGCGTCTGATTGCCCAAGCCGCCAAAAAGGCCGCGGTTTAACTTTCGCAATATGTTGCCCGGCCTCGAAGCCGCTGAATTGCCAGCGGACGCCATCGAAGTCGGGCGCATTGCTGATGCCTGGGGCGTCAAGGGCTGGTTCAAGGTCCTGTCCCACAGCGCCGATCCGCAGGCGCTGTTTTCTTCCAAACGCTGGTTCATCCTGCCGTCTGAACGTGGTGCAAAAACGTTCACTGGCGTGCTCAGGCTCGCCATCAAGGAAGCCAAAACCCACTCGGATACTGTCGTCGCAACCGCGCAGGACATCGATGACCGAACGGCTGCAGAGGCGCTCAAGGGCGCCCGCATTTTTGTCTCCCGCTCGAGTTTCCCAACCGCCGACAAGGATGAGTTTTACTGGGTTGACCTGATTGGCCTGAACGTTGTGAACCGCGAAGGCGTAGCGCTTGGGCAAGTCACTGAGTTGCTCTCAACCGGCGCACAGACCGTTCTCGTGATGGCGTTCGAGCTTGACGGCAAACCGCAAGAGCGCATGATTCCGTTCGTTGCGGTTTATATTGACGACGTCGATCTGGCCAGGCGCCTGATCACCGTTGACTGGCAGCCGGATTACTGAGCGTGGCCTTCAGGCGGCGCATGCAAAGCCACTTACAACCGCGCTGAAAATCACTCATCCACCCGCGCAAATGTCATGCGTTTTGACGTCGTCACCCTGTTCCCCGAGCTGTTTGCACCACTGTTGACCAGTGGCATCACGCGTCGTGCGTTCGAATCAGGGCAGGTTGATGTCAAGTTGTCCAATCCGCGTGACTTTGCGCAGGGCAATTACCGCCGGGTAGATGACCGTGCGTATGGGGGCGGACCCGGGATGGTCATGCTGGCCGAGCCCTTGGCGCAGTGTGTGGAGGGGATCCGTGCCGTGCGTGCCGACAGGGCGCCCGTCGTGCTGTTTTCTCCGATTGGCAAACCGCTGAATCACGCTGACGTCGAGCGCTGGTCGACCAGCCAGGGCGCCATTTTGATTTGCGGCCGTTACGAAGGGCTGGATCAGCGTTTCATCAATGAGTTTGTGGATGAGCAAATCAGCCTGGGTGACTTTGTACTGTCGGGTGGCGAAATCGCTGCCATGGCGCTGCTCGATGCAGTGGCGCGCCTTCAACCCGGTGTACTGGGTGACGAGGCCAGTCATATTCAGGACAGCTTTAACCCGGCGCTGGATGGCCTGCTGGATTGCCCCCATTACACGCG
>JANMCB010000439.1:0-2802 GCA_031360805.1 Rhodoferax sp. | reverse complement strand
TCGCTGTGTGTTGGGTCGGCTTGGTTTTGAGTTCGCCCGCTGCGGCGATCCACGGCACGTAGCTCAGGTGCACGAAGGCGCTGTTGTTGGGCCCCAGTTTCAGGCTCATCTGGCGCACGGCTTCGAGAAACGGCAGGGACTCGATGTCGCCCACGGTGCCGCCGATTTCGACAATGGCAACGTCCACGGCGTCGGCGGCGCCGCGCTTGATGAACTCCTGGATTTCATTGGTGACGTGCGGAATCACCTGCACCGTTTTGCCGAGGTAGTCGCCGCGGCGTTCCTTGTCCAGCACGCTCTTGTAAATCTGGCCGGTGGTGAAGTTGTTGGCCTTCTTCATGCGCGTCTCAACAAAGCGCTCGTAATGCCCCAGGTCCAGATCGGTTTCTGCGCCATCGTCGGTCACAAAAACTTCGCCATGCTGCAAGGGAGACATGGTGCCCGGATCGACGTTCAGGTAGGGGTCGAGCTTGATCAGGGTGACTTTGAGGCCCCGCGATTCCAGTATCGCTGCGAGGGAGGCTGAGGCGATTCCCTTGCCCAGGGAAGACACCACACCGCCGGTGACGAAGACAAATTTGGTCATGTCAGAGTGAGTTTTTTACGCTCAGTGGGGTGGAAATTACGATTATAGATGGCTGCTGCTATATTTCTGACCCATGAATGATCTTGCTGGCAAACACATCGTCCTGGGCCTCACGGGTGGCATCGCCTGTTACAAGGCGGCCGAACTGTGCCGCGCGCTGGTCAAAGAGGGCGCCACGGTGCAGGTGGTGATGACTGAATCGGCGACGCAGTTCATCACCCCGGTGACGATGCAGGCGCTATCCAACCGGCCGGTTTTTGTCTCGCAGTGGGATGACCGCCTGCCCAACAACATGGCACACATCAATTTGAGCCGCGAGGCAGACGCCATCTTGATTGCCCCGTGCAGCGCCGACTTCATCGCCAAACTGGTGCAGGGCCGTGCGGACGACCTGCTGAGCCTGATGTGCCTGGCCCGCCCTCTAACCGGGGGAGCAACTGGCAAAGACGATGCGGTGCCATTGTTGGTCGCGCCCGCCATGAACCGCGAAATGTGGTCCCATCCGGCGACCCAGCGCAATATGGCCCAGCTCACTGCAGATGGCGCCACGATTTTGGGGGTCGGAACGGGCGACCAGGCTTGCGGCGAAACGGGCGATGGGCGCATGCTGGAGCCCCTGGAACTGCTTGAAGACTTGATTGCGTTTTTTCAGCCCAAGTCACTGCTGGGGCAGCATGTGCTGGTGACTGCCGGGCCTACCTTTGAGGCCATCGACCCGGTGCGTGGCATCACCAATTTGTCCAGCGGCAAGATGGGTTTTGCCATTGCGCGGGCGGCGCGCGAGGCGGGCGCAAGGGTCACGCTGGTTGCGGGGCCAGTGCATTTGCCGACACCACGCGGGGTGGCCCGAATCAACGTTACGTCAGCGCAGGCATTGTTCGATGTGGCGGTGATGGAGGCCGCGCAAGCCAGTGTTTTTATTGCCACGGCGGCGGTGGCCGACTGGCGGCCGGCCCAGGCCGCAGACCACAAAATCAAGAAGGATGGCTCGGGTGTTGTGCCGCACCTTGAATTTGTTGAGAACCCGGACATCCTGGCCACGATTGCCCAGTCGCCCCGTGCCAAAAGCGGCGCGCTGTTCTGCGTCGGGTTCGCGGCTGAAAGCCATGACCTTCTGGCCAATGCACAGGCCAAGCGTCTGCGCAAGGGTGTGCCGCTCCTGGTGGGCAACATTGGCCCGGCAACGTTTGGGCGGGATGACAATGTTTTGCTGCTGGTGGATGCAAACGGCTCGGAAGAACTCCCGCGCGACTCCAAACTCGCCTTGGCGCGCAAGCTGGTTGCCAAAATTGCTGGCAGTCTGGGCACCAAAACCTGATTCACATGAAGATTGACGTCAAAATAATCGACCCGCGCCTGCTTGGCCAATTGCCCGACTATGCAACGCCGGGCAGCGCCGGACTGGATTTGCGGGCCTGCCTGGAAGCGCCGCTCACCCTGCAACCCAACGCCTGGCAACTGGTGCCGACTGGCATTGCCATTTACCTGGCGGATGCCGGTTTTGCCGCCCTGATCCTGCCGCGCTCTGGACTGGGCCACAAGCATGGCATCGTGCTTGGCAACCTGGTCGGGCTGATCGACAGCGACTACCAGGGCCAGTTGATGGTCAGTGCCTGGAACCGCAGCGGTGTGGCGTTCACGATCGAGCCGATGGAGCGTATTGCGCAACTGGTGATCGTGCCGGTGGTGCAGGCTCAATTCAATGTGGTTACCGAATTTCCGGCAAGCCAGCGCGGCGAGGGCGGGTATGGCTCGACCGGGAAGTCCTGATGTGCAACGCGCTTGGGTCAGGCCGTCGTCGAATGCACCATTAATCTTGAATTACTATTTAATATATAGCAAACTATTTATATAGTACGAGAGCTAAAGGCTTAAATGATCGATTTTTCAGCGATTTCTGCGGTCAAATGACTTAAAATTAACCTGTAGGTTAATTGTTTTCCACCGTATCCAACGGCGCCTTGGGTGTGAAAGCGCGCTTTTCATGTTTGAAAATCTCTGTAGCGATGAACCATTGAGCCGATCAACACGACCCGCAGGACCCCCCGCGCATTTGGCCGTCCGTGTTTTCTTCAGATCAGCGTTGCTGAAACAGCACCAGCCGGGCCTCGCGGCTGAGGTTGCCCTTGCTCGCGGTGACGGTGACTTCATAGCGCGTGCCGGGCACCGGAACCTGCGACTGAAAGCTGAAAGCGAAGTTGCCGGACGCGTCTGAA
>JANMCB010000433.1:0-4388 GCA_031360805.1 Rhodoferax sp. | reverse complement strand
TTGGTGATGAGGTTGTTGGCGACGTTGAGTCCAAGTCCAGGTGAAACGGGCGTACCAGCGCTGGTGCTACAGAGCGAAATTCCTTCTGCGCCTAGGTGCCGAAGAAGCGAAGTTGACTTCTGGGTTTGGTGGAAGAGAACTCGCAGGCTAGTACCAATGCGAATCGCCTCATCTCGATTGCCAGTGTCGAACTCGCGCGCGGACGATTCGATGAATCGCAGTTGTCGATCAACCTGCTCAGAAAGCGAAATTGCCATGCGATTGTGATGTTCAACGTAATACATACCGCAAAATCTGCGGATCAATCTGGTCGTCGCAGGATAAAGTGGTCATGTATTCCTCCCGAAAGTGGCTTGTAGCCTTGATTGCAGCGGTCGTACCTGTAATTTATACAGATATATAAATTCACAGAAACCCGGCATATCGTTTTGACCCGATTCTAGGCGCCACAAGGGCTTTTTTCAAAATGAGAGGAGCGTTTTGAAAGTCTGCTCTCGCTGCCTTGTAGTCATTTAATCTGCGACGCCAAGTGATCGCTTTGGGTCGAAGAGCGGTGTTGAAAATTGCCGCCTCAAAGCCCAATTGGGGTCAGAGCCCAATACTGTTCGTTTAGCTTGAGTCGTGCTAAAGTCTGTTCCTCCCACTTCAAGGAGCGGACATGGCGCGAACCAAGGCATTGTTGGGTGCGGGTGCTCGACTGAGCGACTACTTGAGCGCCAGCCTGCTGGCCAGGGTTTATCCGGCCGACCTGGTTGAGCGCATTCTGGAGGAGCACGGCGTCAACAGCAAGCGGGTTCGCAGCTTGCCCGCGACAGCCACGGCCTACTACTGCATGGCGCTGAGCCTGTATCCTGAGGCCGCCTACGAGGAGGTGTACAAAGTCATCGCCCAAGGCCTTGGACTTCACTCAGGGAACATGGCTGCAGCCAGCATTGCCAAATCATCCATCAGTGCCGCAAGACGCAAACTGGGACCCGATGCACTCAAAACCCTTCACCAGCGCGCCTGTGTCGCCTTGGCTGATCCCATGCACCATCCCAAAGCCTTCTATGCGGGCTTGCGCCTGATGGCCGTGGATGGCAGCACCTTTGAAGTGCCTGATGAGGCCGACAACATCGCGGCATTTGGGTATCCGGGCAGTCGCATTGGAGAAGCGGGCTACCCTCAGGCGCAATGTGCCGTGTTGGTCGAATGCGCCAGCCACGCCATTTTGGCGGCCAACTTGGGCGCCTACCGAGTGTCTGAATGGGCTATTTGCGAGCCCATGCTCGCGCAGTTGAACGCCAGCATGCTGCTGCTGGCAGATCGCGGCTTTAACGGCTACGAGAACTGGAAGGCCGCTTGCGCCACTGGAGCGCAACTGCTGTGGCGCGGCATGAACAACCGGACTCTTCCCGTGGTCAAGCAGCTTGAAGATGGCTCATTTCTGTCGGTGATTTACCCCCATGCCAAAGCACGCCGATCACGCCAAGGAGAGATCAGCCTGCGCGTGATCGAGTACAGCATAAACAACCCGCAAGGTCTGGCGGTGCGCTACCGGTTGCTGACCACGCTGCTGGACCCGGTGCAGGCACCGGCGCTGGAGCTCGCTGCGCTGTACCACGAGCGCTGGGAGGTTGAGGCGGTGTTTGGCGAACTGAAGACGCATTTGCAGCGCAGCAGGCGGGTGCTGCGCAGCAAGACCCCCGACGGTGTTCGCCAGGAGTTCTACGGATGGGTGCTGGCGCACTATGCGGTGTGCTGGCTGATGCAGCACGCGGCCAATAGCCACGCCGTGAGCCGCAGAGCGCTGTCTTTCAGGGGGCATCTGAATTTGCTGCGGCGAAAACAGCCCCTCTCCGGGGCCTTTCCCCCCAGCGCAGCCGCGGTTGCGTAAACGCTGGTTTGCGACATTGCTCAAAGAGGCGGCAAGTCTGCGTTGCGTCAGCAGCCGCAATCAATCACGCCCCCGAATTGTCAAGTCCTGGCGTTCGCCTTACCCCGGATTCATGCGCCCAAGACAGCGCAGTGAGCAGACCCATAGCGAAGCGACCATGCTTGTGCCCAAAGTGCCGCGAGGAAAACACGCCCGGTTTGCCATTCTGAGGAGTGTCAACGTCATTTAAGCGAACAGTATTGGTATCTGACCCCAATTAGGGCTTCCGGCTGCCGATTTTTGGTTTGCATGTGCTCTGATGATTGTCAATATCTATAGCGTTTTATGTATATTCCACGAGAGCTAGAGCCTCGAATAACTTAATATCTCGCCAAAAGGATTGAAAAACGGTTAACAATTGTCTACTTCTACCACAATTGTAGTAACTATCGTCATTCACGAGGTTGGATGTAACAAAGTGCGCATATGCAAAGCCTACGCATCCGCCCGCACCTTCGCATCCGCCGCCACCTGTGCCCAGTTCACCTGCTCGGCCTTGATGAAGTTGGCGAACTTCTCTGTGCCGCCGCCGCCATCTTCTGCGCAGTACTGCTCCATTTTTTCCTGCACCTCGGACATGGCCAGCACTTTGTTGATGTCTTCGTTCATGCGCGCCACTATGGCGGGGGCATTTTGGCGGGGCCCTTGGTGCGCTTTAGGCGGGTTTGCGCGATGGCCTTGAACTCACTTTTTGACTTGCGCCAGACCGTCTGCGGTCGCTTTCGCGCCATGAAGGCGCATCGCATCGGCCAGTTCCGCTACTGTGTATGGCGGCTTTATCAGGTCACTGAGCGACTTTGCAATCGCCCGAATGACTCTGGCTGGCGCGGCTTCAAACATGCGGTTTATGAAAGCACCAGCCTTGATGACCTCGATACCCAGCTTGCGGGTTTCGGCAACGGCCAGATGTTTGGTGTTGTCGGAAACTATCATCACATTGTGCCGTGCCGGTTCATCTTCTTCATCAAAGGCCGTTGACGATGACCAAGGCGGCGGCGACCAGCTGACGGTCGTTGTCATGCACCCGAGCCGGAACACGGCCCATGAAGCGTTGTCGTCATATCCGGTGATCAGATGCCCGTGGTTGGTGGCCTGTTGAAACGCTTTGAGCCGTTTGGCACCTGCCTTCGATGCGTCGGGATGCACCTGCGGCCAGTTGCACAGGAACTCGGCCTCAACGTCGCCTGTCCAGTGGGCAAAGTAGAGGTCTTCGAGCATTAAGTCAAACAACACATCCGACAGGCGCGATGGCAACAGCACACAGGTATCAAAAATAACCAGGGTGTTGCCACCGGGGGAGAGCGGGTGGCGGTCCATCACTGACCGTTACCGATTCTTGGAAAGCGCTTTGACGCGGCGTAGCGCGTCCGCTTCGGTGCTCCTGTAGGCGCCGGACTTTTGACCAGCAGGACGCAGGTCAGCGGCCTTGCCCGTCACCTGATGTTTGGCCTTCCAGTCCAGCACTGCGGCACGTGAAACCCGGCGGTGACCACCTGCGGAAACAGTGGCACCCTTGAGCTTGTTCTGATCGATCAACATGGCGACGTAGGGGCGGCTGTACCCCAACAACTCAGCTGCCTGTGCCGTGCTGATCAGGTCATTGGCGGCGGCAACCGACTTCGGCATCTCGATACCGACCGATTGGCTCTCTACGTCCACCAAGTGGCGAATCAACTGCAAGCGGGCGCTTCGACTTGCCGGGGTGGTGGATTCAAGAACCTGATGCAGCGCGTTGGCAACCTGACCAGACAAGGTTCCAGTCATCGAACCGATGGCATCAGCCAAAGGCCCCATCGGGTCGTAGCGGTGGGCAGGTGTTTTGCCCAGTGTGGCAGCGGTAGGCATGATGCTCTCCAAGTATTGATTCAGATGTAGGTTCAGTATAAAACGAAACAAACGAATAATACGAAACTTTGGCAGGAAGTGCAACATCACGCACCGATGACGCGGGGCTATTTTGATGGGCGCATCAGCGACTTGGTCAAACAACCTCGGCTGCCGATTTTGGGTTCGTGCGCGCTCTGGCGAGCGGCAATCCACGAAGCCTACGCATCCGCCCGCACCTTCGCCTCCGTCGCCACTTGTGCCCACTTCACCTGCTCGGCCTTGATGAAGTTGGCGAATTTCTCTGTGCTGCCGCCGCCGTCTTCGGCGCCGTACTGCTCCATTTTTTCCTGCACGTCGGGCATGGCCAGTACTTTGTTGATGTCTTCGTTCATGCGCGCCACCATTACGGGGGGCATTTTGGCGGGGCCCATAAGGCCGTACCACACGGTGGCTTCAAAGCCTTTGAAGCCGGATTCATCCATCGTCGGCACGGTAGGGTGGCCCTTGGCGCGTTTCAGGCGTGTTTGCGCCAGCGCGATGGCCTTGCCGCTCTTGATGTGCGGCGTGGCGGAGGTCATGGTTTCAAAGCAATAGTTCACCTGGCCGCCGATCAAATCGACGATGGCCGGGCCGGAGCCGCGGTAGG
>JANMCB010000431.1:0-5531 GCA_031360805.1 Rhodoferax sp. | reverse complement strand
GTGGCCAACATCAGCGTCATTCCGCCGCCAAGGCAATATCCATTCACCGCCGCAACCACCGGTTTCCAGACTTCGAGCCCCCGGTTGAGCAACTGGTCGCGCTGGGTCAGCCACATATCGGACAAGCCGGGCGGAGCTGTCAGGAAGCTCTTGATGTCTGCCCCCGTCGTGAAGGAGCGTTCACCAGCGCCTGTAATGATGGCTACCCGCACGGCCGGGTCGTCGCGCACAGTGCGCCACGCCTGCGACAGGGCCTGATAGTGTTCTGCGTCCATGGCGTTGAGACGCTCTGGACGGTTGATGGTGATGAGAGCAATGCCCTCGTCGTTGACGTTGAAGTCGATGGCCATGGTTCAGGCCCCCACCCGTTTGCCACGGAGCATATCGCGCGCGATAACCATGCGGTGCACCTCGGACGGGCCCTCTCCGATCCGCTTGATGCGCAATTCGCGGTACCAGCGCTCCAGCGGCAATTCCTGGGCCACGCCCATGCCGCCGAAGATCTGGATGCAACGGTCAACCACACGCCCTGCCGCCTCGGTGCCAAACACCTTGGCAACGGACGCATCGACCTTGATGTCGCGCCCCATATCGGCGTTCCACGCGGCTTGGTAGACCAACAAGCGCGCAGCCCGAAGTTCGACCTCGGAGTCAGCGATCATCCATTGAATGGCCTGTTTGTCAGCCAGCAAGCTGCCGAAAGTTTTGCGCTGCGAGGCCCATTCAATGGCCAGATCGAGCGCCGCCTGGGCAATACCGATGGTCGCCGCCGCATAGGGCGGACGGGCGTGGATCAGCCACTCCTCTGCGAACGCAAAGCCCTTGCCTTCATCACCCAGGCGGTCTTCGCTGGGAACTTCGTAGTTGTCGAAATGCACTTCGTACGGCGAGTAGGAACGAATCACCGGAATCCTGGAGAGGCTGATGCCGGGCTTGCTTTTGTCGACAATGAAGCTGGTTATTCCGTCGCGACCCTTGCTTTCGCCGACCCGCGCGAAGACGATGCCCCAATTGGCCATGCCCGCACCGGAGATCCAGATCTTCGTGCCATTGATGACATAACGGTCACTCTTGCGCTCGGCGCGCGACTGGATTGCACGGCCCGGGTCGGAACCGCCGCTGGGTTCACTGATCGCCACAAAGGCCTTGGTGCCGTTTTCCATGTCTTCGCGCGCAAACCTTTGCTGGTGGGGCGTACCCTTCCAGATCACAACTGGCGGATCAAACCCAAACGCGCCACAGCCTGCAATGTAAGCGCCCATGCGGCACTTGGCCGTTTCTTCAGCGGCCACGCATTGGCCGAGCAAGCTCAAGCCCGCACCGCCGTGGTCTGCGGGTGTCTCCAGGCACCACAAGCCGATATCCCGTGCCTTCTTCTGAAGCGCTTTCAACGGCGCCGGCTCCAGCGAATAGGCGTCGTGTGGCAGCTTGTCTTCGACCGGTTTCACCTCCTCGACCATAAAGCGCCGGATCGTGTCCCTGAGCATCCTCAGGTCTTCAGGCAACTCCCAACTTCCTGAGCTGTTCATTTTTTTTCCTTCTAGTGATTCACGATCTGGGTTTCTGCCCATTCGGTCTTGCCTTGCAACTGGCCGCGCCGTGCAGCACTGGCGTCGACGTCGAGCTGGAAACGGGTGTGTCCTCCCGTCAGAATCGTCGCCTCGCCGATCACAACCCCGTAGTTCGACTCTGCGGTTTCGCGGCTGATATAGCCCCGATTCAGGTCACGCTCCACGGCCGCAAGTTCCCGCTCCAGCGCACTGCCATACCCACCTCCACCCGGAGATGACGCACGAATCGAGTCACCGCTCGAGAAGGGTTCCTTTTCCTGCTTGCTGCGCAACTCAGGAGTCCAGGTTTTCCCAGCGGTCGTGAACTCAACCACGTTAGCCAGCGCAGCTTCACCGCCCACAATGCCAAAAGGCGCGTAGTCCACGCGGTCCCCTAACACAGAGACGATGCAGTCAGACCAGGCTGTGAAACCATACTCCGTGCCACACCCGCCCCGGTGCCAGCCGGCGCCACCCGAATCGTTGCGAATCCTGAAGTAGTCAAAGCGAAGCGGAAACCGGTGTTCGCACATTTCCAGCGACATGAAATTCGCCATGGACTGCGGCGGTGTGCCGTTGATCAAGCCATCACTGGCCAGGGTGGCTCCGTACCCGCCCGGGTAAGGGAAGACGCCAACAAAGTAGTTCTTGCTCCTCGGATGTGTGCCACTCACCGTAACCACACCTGTGGTGCCAAAAAATGCCGCCGGGGCTTTCTCCGGTATCACTTTGGACATGGCGCCAAACACCACATCGATGACCCGCCCCACCGGGTCCAGATAGCCGCCGACCGGGGCCGGGTACTCGGCCGACAACAGCGTATTTTTGGGCAGGATGAAATGAATCGGCCTGAACGTACCGCCGTTGACCGGCACGTCAGGAAAGATGTGTTTGATCGCAACATAACAGGACGACAAAGTGGTGTTGCGCGACATGTTCACAGGACCACGCGACGTGGCGCCGGTCCCGGTGAAATCGAAGTGCATGTCGTCACCTTTGACGGTGATGGCCAACCGGATCGGAATCGGCACATCCACAATGCCATCGTTGTCAAAGTAGTCCTCGAAGCTGTAGGTTCCGTCCGGCAAATCCCGGATGTAGGAGCGCATCTGGCGCTCCGAATAGGCGATCATCTCGTTCAGGCAGTCTGACAAAACCGCACGGCCAAATTTTTTCACCAGCGCCTCGATGCCGCGTGTGCCCACAGAAAACACATTTGACATCGCGGCCAAGTCGCCTGCAATCTCGGTCGGCAGGCGGACATTCGCTTTGAACATGCTCACCAGTGCCTTGTTGATCTTCCCCTCGTCATAAAGCTTGACCGGTGGGATGATGATGCCCTCCTGATGGATCTCGGTCGCCTTGGGTGCCCAGCCGCCGGGCACATTGCCGCCAATGTCCATCCAGTGGCCAGTGGTCGCCATCACGGCAAACAGTTCGCCGTCTACAAAAACCGGCGCGATCAGCTGCACGTCCTGCAAATGGCTTCCACCGATGTACGGGTCATTCAGAATCCACATATCCCCGGGCTTGAAGCCGCCGTCTTCTTGGGCCATTTGAATCACCGTTTGAACAGTGAATTGCATGTAGGCCAGAAATACCGGAAGACCGTACCGCCCCTGGGCGATGGTCTCCCCGGTGGTCGGGTGAAAAATACCGTTTGCGCAGTCGTTCGTCTCCGAAATGATGGGCGATATCGCCGCGTGGATCAAGTGCAGGTCCATCTCGTCGGCAATTTGCTCCAGACTGCCACGCACCACGGCCAGGGTCACCGGATTGATCATTTCAAGCCCTCACTTTCACCAACAGGTTGCCTTTGGGGTCCACCGTCACCTGCATGTCCGGCTCGACAACGGTGGTGGTGTCACTTTGCTCCACAATCGCCGGGCCGTCGAATGCCATGCCGGGTGCCAGGTCACCGCGCAGGTAAACCGGCGTGTCATGCCAGCCATTGAAATGCACCGGTCGACGAGAAGCCGCTTTCGGCGAGCCTGTTGCGGTCGATGTGCTCAGAGGCAGTGCGGCGCTAGAGCGCCGGCCTACCGCAATGGTGCGAAGGTTGACGATCACCACTGGCATGCCGACCAGGGTGTTGCCAAAGGTCTCGCGGTACACATCGTTGAAAGCCTGCTCCAGGCGTTGGGTGCTCCAGCTTGCATCGATCATCACCCGCAGCGAATGAATCTGCCCGGCGTAAGCCATGTCAGCGGCGTGCGTGATGGTGGTGATATCCACTGGCACCTGGCTGCCGTCAATTTGCGCCTGGCCCTGCACGCGCTGGCGCTCGATGATTTCTGCCAGTTCTCCGGCGCACAGCTTGTCGAGCCGTTTTTCCAGAGTCTGCGAGATGTCATACCGCAGGTCGGCGTACACACAACCCAGTGCGCACAAGACCCCGGGGTAGAGCGGCACCAGCATGGTGCTGATGCCCACCTCGCGGATCAGGGCGCCACCATGCAAGGGCCCGGCACCGCCAAAGGCCACTAGAGCAAAATCCCGGGGATCAAGGCCGCGTTCAATCGACATCAGCCGGATTCGCCCCGCCATGCGCTGGTTTACCACGGCCAGGATGGCTTCGGCCGTTTGTTCCAGGTTCAAGCCCATTTTTTCGCCAAGGCCCTGAACGGCTGCCCGCGTTCCGGCAACGTCCAGCGTGGCGTCGGTTCCGTTCATGGGGCTGGCCGGGTTGATGCGGCCCAGGACGATGTTGGCGTCGGTCACCGTCGGCTCAGTGCCACCACGCCGGTAAGCCACCGGCCCGGGCACAGCGCCCGCACTGCGCGGCCCCACCAGCAACATGCCACCGCGGTCCAAGTGGGCAATGCTGCCGCCGCCTGCGCCAATGGTGTGCACGTCAATCATGGGAAGGCGCAGCGGAATGCGAAAGTCCAGGTTGGTGATTTCGGCGACGTTGGGCTCACCGTTGATCACCACTGCCACGTCAAAACTGGTGCCCCCCATGTCGCCCGTGATGATGTGCGAGAACCCGGCTTCAGCCGCCAGCCGTGCGGCGGCCATGACCCCCGCTGCCGGACCGGAGCGCACGATGTATGCGGAGCGTTCACCCAATTGCCGCAAGGGTGCCACACCGCCGTTGGACTGCATGATGGCGACGTCACGTGTATAGCCCCAGTTGCCCAGCTGGTGCGCCAGGTTTTTGGCATAACGCGCCACCAGTGGTTGCAGGTAACCCTGCACCACCGCCGTGCTGGTGCGTTCAAACTCGTAATACTCGCGGACCACAGACGTTGCCGCGACCAGCTCCCACTTCGGATTGATGGCAGCCAGCACCTCACGCGCCTGCAGCTCATGCGCCGGGTTGGCGTAGGCGTGCATGAACGAGATGACGACCGACTCCACCTCAAGCGTCTTCAAAACTTCACCGATCGCGCGCAGGCCCGGCACGTCCAGCGGCACCAGTTCGTTGCCTTCAAAGTCCAGCCGCTCATTCACCTCAAAGCGCAGGTCACGCGGCACCAGTGGCTCGTGTGTGCCTTCCAGGCCATACATGTTGGGTCGGTCACGCCGACCGAGTTCCAGAACGTCGCGAAAACCGGTGGTCGTGATCAAGGCACAGCGAGCGCCTTTGCGTTCGATCACGGCATTGGTGGCAATCGTGGTGCCGTGCAGGATCGCGTCGAGTTCGTCCGCAGAAATTCCTGCCGCCTTGAGAGAATTCAGCAGCCCGATGGACGGGTCTTGCGGCGTGGACGGCACCTTCAGGATCAAATGTGGCCGATTGCCGTCCCCCGAGAAAAACAGGTCGGTGAAGGTTCCGCCCACATCGATTCCCACGATTCCAGACATCGGGTCTCCTTAATTTCTTGCGGCGCGGCGCATTTCGCCCGCCAATGACGCGCGGTAAACGCGCGGGTCCAGCTCCAGCGCATAACGCGGGCTGTCCGGGTAGAGCCGGGCAATGGCTTCCCGCTCTTTCAGGATTGCCTGATCCATCACCGCCTGATCCGGCAGTTTCAAGGC
>JANMCB010000420.1:0-3668 GCA_031360805.1 Rhodoferax sp. | reverse complement strand
TGATCGCACCATGCGCTGAACGCCCGCGCTCAAGGCCACGTGCTCGTGCGCGAAGCCCTTGTGCACGCGGTAGCTGATGGCCCGGTCGTTGTAAAGCGAGGCGAACACCTCCTTCATCTTGTGCAGCACATCGGCAATGCCCACCACGTTCAAAAACGTTTCCTGTTGCCCGGCGAAAGAAGCGTCTGGAAGGTCTTCTGCCGTGGCAGAGGAGCGCACTGCAAAGGATGCCGTTGTATCGCCGGAGCTCAGTTGGGTGAAGGCAGTCGCGATGGCCTGCTGCAGATCGGCCGGGAAAGGCTGCGCCTCAACCATCGCGCGGATGTCCGCACCGGCAACAGCGAGGGCGCGCACGTCGTCGGTGTTTAAAGTGGCAAGTCGCGCCTTGATTTTTCCGGCCAGACCATCGTGCGCCAAAAACTGCCGGAAGGCGTGGGCGGTGGTTGCGAAACCGGTCGGCACTTTGACCCCCGCAGGAAGCTGCGAGATCATTTCGCCGAGGCTGGCGTTTTTACCGCCTACCGCCTCGACATCAGTCATTCTCAAATTTTCAAACGGTACGACCAGATCGGTCGCGGCAAAGCGTTGGGACATGGGAAGGCTCCGGAAGTAAAAAACTGGGTGGCATGCGTGGCGCGGCCATGGGGGCGGCGGGCAATGCGATGAAACGCGGCGCAATCGGCGGGCCGGGCGGGCTGGCCGGGCTGATTTACGGCGATGCGGCGTTGCATGGAAAATGGAGCGTCTGAGAAATCAGAAAAGCACATCAGGGCATTGTAGGGCGCAGGCCCCGGGTTTCCCCTGACCTCGGAATTCAACACCAGCAGCATCCATGACCAAACGCAGCGTATTTTTCATCTCGGACGGCACCGGCATCACTGCCGAAACCTTTGGTAACGCCATTCTTGCCCAGTTTGAGCTGGAAGCGCGCCATATCCGATTGCCGTTTATCGATACAGCTGACAAGGCGCACCAAGCTGTGCGGCAGATCAACCACGCCGCCGTGGTGGACGGCAACAAGCCCATCGTTTTCAGCACGCTGGTCAACATGGAAGTGCTGCAAGTGGTGACCGAAGGATGCCAGGGCATGCTGCTGGACATGTTTGGAACCTTTGTGCACCCGCTGGAAAAGGAACTACAGATCAAGTCCAACCACCGCATTGGCCGCTTCAGTGACGCGAGCAAAAGCAAAGAGTACCAGGACCGCATTGAAGCCATCAATTTTTCACTGGCGCATGACGATGGTCAATCGAACCGCGACCTGGAAAAGTCTGACGTGATCTTGGTGGGCGTGAGCCGCAGCGGCAAAACCCCCACCTCGCTTTACCTCGCCATGCAATACGGCCTGAAAGCCTCCAACTACCCGTTGATTCCCGAAGATTTTGAGCGCCAACATCTGCCACCCGCCTTGGTGCCCCACAAAGGCAAAATCTTCGGCCTGACGATCCTCCCCGAGCGCTTAAGCGAAATCCGCAACGAGCGCCGCCCCAACTCCAAATACGCCGCGCTGGACAACTGCCGCATGGAAGTCCACGAGGCCGAAACCATGATGCGCCGCGCCGGTATCCGCTGGCTCTCCACCACCACCAAGTCCATCGAGGAGATCGCCACCACCATCCTGCAGGAGATTCACCCGGAGCGGTTGAGTTATTGAGGGGTGCGGGTAGACACACACTGAAACCAGGTTAGACCACACGCCAGTACTGACGGGCCAATGGTTATCCTTCGAGGCAAAGGCTTTCGAAAAAAGTATCGGTAAACTTTGATGGATCGAACACGAAACACCGAAGGGCCCTGCGAGTGATATCTCTAATATTGTTCATGTCCTCATCGGTCACTTTAGCCACTCCTTGATGGGCGACTGTTGACCGGATTTTGTAGATCGTTGTCGCAATCGAAGCGATTGTTTTTGGATTTTCCTTGTAAAAGCGATGGAACCACTTCGCTAGGCGAAGTTGAAATCGATATTTCAGTTCCGATGTCTGCTCTGGCAGGAATAACATTTCGAGAATGATGGCTAGTTGCAAATAGCGAAAGCTCGCCGTAGGAACGTCTGCGGATTCGGCGTAGCGATAAATTTCCATGATCGTCGCGAGCTTGGGTTTCTTCTGGAAAGCGCTTAGGGCTGCCACCAGCTTCCGAAGCAAATTGATTTCTGACCTTTCTAGCTTTAAAAAACCCTTTCCCCACCACGGACGAAATCTTAGGAACTGGTCGGAATTGCCGTCATCCGAAAACCCGACGAATGGCCCTGACAGCGTTCCATCCAAAAGTTTTAAGGCAAATGCCACCAAAGTGGCCTCTTCGTAGGCGGACGTGGCCAGCACAAAATTGCAAAATAGGTTTCGAATGTTATGCGTAGGATTTTCGCTCCGCAGATGAATCCACCATCTGGGCCATACCGAACTCGCCTTGTGCGAGATCGCAGAAATATGGCCAGTCTCTGACATCGTTATGTCCTGGATACCAATCAGATTGCGGGCACGCGGGTGATCGAAGCGCAACAGAAATATGGAATCAGTCAATTTAATCGACTTCCTCGTCGAAGTAATTGTGAAAGGGAAGTAGTGAGTGGCCATAGTGATGTAGCCTAACGTACTTCGGTGATTTGTTGTTACGCCACACCTACACGCAAGCATCCACTCAAACACTGTTGACAATCTCCCTGGGCCGAAGCACCGCTCTGAGCAGCGCCCCGAACCCGGCAATGGGTGCTACGCCAACCTTGCCCTATACTTGCACCACTTCCAGTACAAGTAAGAATACCCACTAAAACACCGCCATGAAAATCGTCACCTATTCCGAAGCCCGCAGCTCGTTAAAGGCAGTACTCGATGCCGTGCATGACGATGCTAACGTGACAGTGATCAGCCGGCGCGACGGGGCGGATGCGGTAGTGATGTCGTTTGACCACTACCAGAGCATCATGGAAACGATGCATCTGCTTTCAACGCCCGCCAATGCCGCGCATTTGGCCAAGTCCATCGCGCAGCACAAGGCGGGCAAAGCCGTGCGGCGCGAGTTGGTGAAGGTTTGACAACTGCGGCTTGAGACGTGACCCGCTCGATTCGCTTCACGCCCGCTGCTTGGGCGGACTACGTTTATTGGCAAGGGCAGGACAAAAAGACGCTAAAGCGCGTCAACCTCTTGATCGAAGCGGCGCGGCGCGATCCCTTCTCTGGCATTGGCAAGCCCGAGCCACTATTGGGTAACCTGGCGGGCTACTGGTCGAGGAGGATTGATGACACGCATCGTCTTGTGTACGCGGTGGACGATGCCGATTTTGACGTGATTGCCTGTCGTGGGCACTACGACGATTGATGACACTAATTTCCAGTCACGGCTTCAAGTACAAATCCCGCAACCGCTGGCGCTGGGTTGGGCCCAAACCCATGGCCTTCTCCAGATACTGCTCGGTGCCGCCGAAACGGCTGTCCACGGCGTCCAGCGCGGCATCCAGAAACCCGGTTTGCACGCGTGCGATCACGTCGCGCACTTCCTGGGGCGCGTAGCTGCCAACCAGCTCTGGCGGGCGAAACAGGTCGTTGGTCAACAGGTAATCCTGCGTCACCACCGGCTGCGGCACGCCCAGCGCCAATAGCACCAGGGCCGCCGCAAAACCGGTGCGGTCCTTGCCCGCTGTGCAATGAAACACCAGGGGTGCATCG
>JANMCB010000370.1:0-2013 GCA_031360805.1 Rhodoferax sp. | reverse complement strand
CTGACTTGCAGGCCTTCAGCCAACCTCTGATCGATCATCTCAAAGGGTCGGGCACCAAGCACCATTCAGTTAAGTCATAATGATCATTACGATCATTACGGTTCAATCATCATGATTACAGAAACAAGCGCGGTCAATTTCAGGCAAAACCTGGGGGAAATGCTCAACCAGGTGCAGTACCGGCACGACAGCGTGGTGATCAACAAGGATGGCAAACCGGTTGCCGCGCTGGTGGATGCGCGTCTGTTCGAGCGCATTCGCCGAATGCAGGGTCGGTTTGACGCTTTGTGCCAGCGCATTGAAGCGGGCTATGCGGGTGTGACGCAAGACAAGGGCCTGGCCGAAATTGACGCGGCGGTGGCCAAGGAACGCAAGAAGGCTTCTGCAAAAGCCAAAAAGAAGTAGGCGTCCGTGGCTAATTTGCGCGTGGTGCTGGACACCAATGTGTTGCTCTCGGGCATCGCTTACCCGGCCAGCACTCCGGGCAAGATCATGGCGGCTTGGCGGCACGGGTCTATCGACGTTGTGCTGTCGGCCTTCATTCTTGATGAGCTTCGCCGGGTTTTGCCACGACTGCAAAGTCGGCATGGTTTGAACAAGAACGAGATCAACGACCTGGTGGAGAGCCTGTCGCTTCTCGCCGAGGTGGTGGAGCCTGAACCCAGCCAGGATGCGACTCTGCGTGACGCCAATGACCTACCCGTGCTGGGAACCTTGCTTACGGCGATTGGTTCATCGGGTGCCAACTACCTCATCACGGGAGACAAAGACCTGTTGGTGCTGGCTGGACGCTACCCAATTGTGGGTCCAGCACAGTTCTGGGAGATGCACGGCGGTCTTTGAGTGCAGGGCGCGCTTCGCAGGCTCAGGCGACCGTTAACTAATCAAACCGCGTAGGCTTCCAACTGCAAGCCTGCAAATATCCTGAAGTCATTCACATTTCGGGTCAACAATCCGAAGCCGTGGTGGATGGCCGTGGCGGCAATCAAGGCATCATGTGCGCCAGCAGTCTGGTTTTTGGGCAGCGCGGCGATCATGCGCGCGTGGGTGCGCGCCACCGGCAACGAGAACTCGAGCACCGGAATACTCGACAACAAGTGTTCGACAAAAGCTGAACGCAAGGCGCGGCGTTTGGCAGTGTTGGCACGCTCCACGCCCACCAGCAGCTCACTGGCGCTCACGCTGCTCAGGTAGGCGCCTTCATAGGCGGCCCACTGGACGAAGTTCGGCGTAGCGCCGGACTTTTCGGCCAGCACCCAGACGTCGGTGTCGATCAGGAGGCCCATGGATCAGCCCTGTGCAGCAATTTGGCCCGTGCCGACCGCACATCGTCGGCCATGGCTACAACATCCAGCGGTGGCAAACGCGGCCCCTTGGCAAGCAAGGCGTCAAGCTGCGACAGTGGAAACCCGTTCGCAGGTACCACCGGCGATACACGCGCAATGACCCGCTTGCCGCGCTCGATGTCCAGCACCTGATTTTTATACTGCACCTGGTTCAGAAAGTCTGACAAACCCCTGGAAAATTCGGTGGCGTTGACAGTGATGGCGGTCATGGGGCAGGTCTGGCTGGTTTGATTATCTGATAATCATTTTATCAGATGAAGTGATACTGCACTGCGACACCTTCCGTTCCGGCCATGTGATCGTCGCTTACATCAGCGCCAGACCCTAAAAAAAAGCACTCCAGTCACAGCGCCAGGGGCCAGGCAATATCGTCACAAACGTTGCAGATGCAGGCTTCCTTCAGATCATGTATGAAGAGAAATTCGAATGGAATCGAAACACTCTGAATATTTACCCACGCTCAGGCGCAATCATCTCCGCATAGTCATACAACGCGCCCAACACCGCCTCGCCGCGTTCATCGGCCGTTTCTGACAACGCGTCAATCTCGGCAAACAGCGCTTCTATGGTGCGCGCCCCGCCTTCGCCGTCAAACAATGTGGCGACACGGTGCACCTCCCAGCGGGCGGCATCTTCCAGCGACAGGCTTGCCAAAAAGTTGCGCGCG
>JANMCB010000442.1:0-1957 GCA_031360805.1 Rhodoferax sp. | reverse complement strand
CGGGCCACGACGGGCCGGTGAATGCGCCGAATAAGGTGTCGGATAAAGCGCCCCGCAGCGCGCCGGTGGACGGTGAGGCGAGCTGATGTCAGACGGTTTCATCAGCCGCTGGTCAAAGCGCAAGCAGGATGTGCGCGAGGGAAAACCGCTGGCCGAACCTGCGAGCGCAGCGCCGGCCGTCACATCGCAGCCGCAAGTCGCAAATGCGGACTCCTCAAGCCTGTCCACCCCAAATGTGCCCACCGTAGCGCCAGGGGATGCTGCTGGATCCGCCGAACTGGCGCCACCCGAGTTGCCCACGCTGGCAGATACCCAAAGCCTGACTCCCGATTCGGACTTCAAACCCTTCATGGTTCGTGGAGTTGCACCGGAGGTTAAAAATGCGGCCATGAAAAAGCTGTTTGCCGATCCGCACTTCAATGTGATGGACCGGCTGGATACCTACATCGACGACTATTCGCTGCCTGACCCGATCCCCGAGGCCATGCTTCGAAAAATGGTCAGTGCCAAATTTTTGAACCTGTTTGACGACGACGAAGAAAAAGTGGCAGCTGGCTCTGAGCCGGACCGCGCGGTCACGGCGCCCGCTGCGCTTGCCGAGGCGGTTTCGCGGGATGATCCCGATAGCGCCGACGCTCAGGCCGTGGCACAGTCAGCACTTACATTGGATGCCCCCAAACGATATGACGACAACCTTGATTTGCGACTGCAACCAGACCATGCCCCTGGCCCCGAAGGCACTGGGCGAGGCACTGCATGAAGACTTAACGCTTCATTCCGCGCTGTGCCGCCGCGAGGCAGGTGCGTTTCAGAAAGCGCTGCAAAATTCATGGGCGACCGGGGACAGCCTGGTGGTGGCTTGCACACAAGAGCAACGCCTGTTTGATGAGCTGGCCGCCCAAACGCCCGGTGCGCCGTCGGTGACCGAGCAACCAATTCGCTTTGTCAACATCCGAGAAACCGGGGGTTGGAGCCGCGACGGCGACAAAGCGGGTCCAAAAATCGCGGCACTGCTGGCGCTGGCGCAACTGAATGACCCCGAGCCGGTCGCTACAGTCACCTTCAAAAGTGCCGGGCGCCTGCTGATTATTGGCCCGCTGGATGTTGCCGAGCGGCATGCGGCTGCATTGGAAGATACGCTGGACGTCACCCTGTTCGCTCAGGGGCCAGGGGTGGCGGGCGGTGCGCAGGAGCGACGCTTTACGGTGCTGGGCGGCCAGATCGAGTCACTCACCGGCTGGCTTGGCGCGTTCGAACTCAACTGGTCGCGAAACAACCCGATTGACCTTGACCTGTGCACCCGCTGCAATGCCTGCCTGACGGTTTGCCCTGAAGGTGCGATTGGGCTGGACTACCAGATTGACAGCGCCTTGTGCAAATCCAGCCGCGACTGCGTGAAGGTTTGCCAAGTGGCAGGCGCGATTGATTTCACCCGACAGCCCGAAAGCCAGACCGACAAGTTTGATCTGGTGCTGGACCTGCGGGCCGCCTCCAACCAGGTGGCCACCTTCACACAGCATGCACCGCCGCAAGGTTATTTCAGGTTACCCAGCACAGACTTGAGCGAACTGCAGACGCTGCTCAAGCTGCGCGAACTGGTGGGTGAGTTTGAAAAGCCCAAATTCTTCGACTACAAACAAAAGCTTTGCGCACACAGCCGGAACAAGCAGGTCGGTTGCAACGCGTGCATTGACGTCTGTTCGGCAAAAGCCATTGGCAGTGATTTGTCGCGCCAGCAAATCAAGGTCAATCCCAACCTGTGTGTGGGTTGCGGCGCTTGCACCACCGTGTGTCCCACGGGCGCCTTGACTTTTGCCTACCCACGCGCCAGCGAGCAGGGCGTCAAGCTGAAAACCCTGTTGTCCACGTACACCCGTGCAGGCGGAAAAACGGCGGCGGTTCTCCTGCACAGCCAGGAAGCGGGCACGCGGCTGGTCAACGCGTTGGGGCGTGCCGC
>JANMCB010000346.1:0-2405 GCA_031360805.1 Rhodoferax sp. | reverse complement strand
GCGCGATACCCGCTCGAAGGCGTCACGGTTGTAGACCTCGGGCAAATCTACAACGGCCCGTACTGCACCTTTCTCATGGCCATGGCGGGCGCAAAAATCATCAAGATCGAAGCCAAGGGTGGTGAAAACCTGCGCCGCCGGGGTGTTGTGGGCGGGGCTGCGCTTCCTTTTGCGATGCTCAATTCCAACAAGACTTTTGCGACGCTCAATTTGAAAACCGAGCGCGGCTGCGAGTTATTGCGGCTGATGGTGAAGAAGGCCGATGTGCTTGTCGAGAACTTTGCACCAGGTGCGATGGAGCGTCTCGGTGTGGGGTATGAGTCGCTGCGAAGCGCCAACTCGAGGCTGGTCTACGGTTCCGGCTCTGGCTTCGGCCGTTCTGGCCCGAACAAGAATTACCCGGCCATGGACCTAACCGTACAGGCCATGGCTGGCATCATGAATGTCACGGGTTACCCTGATCGACCTCCTGTCAAAGCGGGCCCGGCCCTGTGCGACTTTTTCGGCGGTGTGCATCTTTACGGTGCCATCATGACCGCGCTGTATGAGCGGGAGAAGACGGGTGTGGGCCGCTTGGTTGAGGTGTCGATGCAGGAAGCGGTGTATGCCTCGCTCAGTTCCAATTTGGGCTTGCACCACAGCATGGGCAATTCGGTGCCCCCACGCACTGGCAATCGCCACGGCGGCCTGGCGGAATCTCCCTACAACGTTTACCCAACATTAGACGGCCATATCGCCATCATTTGCGTCAGTGAAACGCACTGGAAGGCATTGCTCAAAGCCATGCAGCGGGAGGACTTGCAGACGGATGCGCGTTATGCCGACTTGAAACAACGTGTAGAACACATGGACGAGGTGGACGAATTGGTCACCGGATTCACCGCGCAACACACCAAAAAGGCGTTGTTCGACTTGCTGATGAGCCATCGTGTCCCCTGCGCACCCGTACGCGACCTGGACGAGGTGGTCAACGACGAACACATGCATGCGCGGCGCGCGCTGGAGTGGGTCGAGCACCCCCTGTATGGGCGTGTCTGTCTGCCCAACTCGCCCCTGCGCTTTGACGGCGTCGAGCCGATGGCGATCCGCCCAAGTGGCGCGCTCGGCTGTGACAACGAAGAGGTTTATGGCGACTGGCTGGGTCTGCCCAAAGCCGAAATCGCCAGGCTGCAGGCTGAAGAGGTGATCTGAACATGGCAAACAACCTGAGCGGCAAAGTGGCCATCGTCGGCGTCGGCCACACGGCCTTTGGCAAACATCCGGGGCGCAGTACGGTGTCGCTCAACGTTGAAGCCATCCGCAAGGCCCTGGCAGACGCGGGAGTTGACAAGAGCCAGGTTGACGGTCTGTTCGTCAAAGCGCCCACATCGAAATTCGAGATGATGTATGCGCAGAAACTGGCAGAGGCACTGGGCATCGTGCCGCGCATCGGTGGTGTGTACGACCATGGTGGCGCCAGCAACATCAGCATGATCAGTTACGCCACGATGGCCATTGAGGCCGGGCAGTGCGAGATTGCCGTTGTCGCATTGGCCGACAACCCGGCAACGGGCACGCGGCAGGCGTACGAAAAATCGTACGGCGACGATGGCAGCGGCCTTTATGGCTGGTTTGGCACGCCCGCAGGGTACGCAATGATTGCCCAGCGCCACATGGGTCAATACGGCACGACCAGTGACCAATTGGGCGCGATCGCAGTGGCTTGCCGCAAGCATGGCGCCAATAACCCGAACGCGCAGCTGCGCAAGCCGCTAACGCTGGAGCAGTACCGCGAGTCGCGGTTGATCGTCGCCCCATTGCGCCGGGATGATTGTTGCCTGGTCTCTGACGGTGCCGCTGCGGTGGTGGTGATGAGCGCAAAAAAGGCGGCCGAACTCAAGGTCACCAAGCCGGTACCTGTGCTTGGTTTCGGACAAGGTCAATCCTCGTGGGACGTGGCGTTGCGCCCGGACCTCACCACCACCGCCGCCAAGGTCTCGGCGCAGACAGCGTTCGCCATGGCTGGCATGAAACCTGCCGACATAGACGTGGCGCAGATATATGACTGCTTCACCATTGCTGTGCTGATGACGCTGGAGGACTACGGCTTCTGCGCCAAGGGGCAGGGCGGACAGTTTGTTCAGGAAGGGCGCATCGAATTGGGCGGCGAGTTGCCTGTCAATACATCGGGGGGTCTCCTGTCGGAAACCGGCATGCCAGGCCTGCAATTGGTGATTGAAGGCGTGCGGCAGATGCGCGGCGAATCGGTCAATCAGGTCAAGGGTGCGCGCACATGCGTGGTGAGCAATCAAGGCGGCATCATGCATACCCATGCGACCTTGATACTGGGGCAATAACGTGAATGCACCCATGAACTCTCCCATGAACACACCCATCGAAAAGACAGAAATTCCTGCGCCGGGGCC
>JANMCB010000336.1:0-5023 GCA_031360805.1 Rhodoferax sp. | reverse complement strand
CAGGCAACGCGCTCAGCGCCCACGCGTCAGCATCGCGGACGAACGGCTGTAATGGCGTCCCAACCAGTCGGGCCGAACGCTTGCAGCGAGTGGCTGGCCGCGAATGGCGTCCAGGTCCCGGAAGAGTTCGGTGACGAAATCGATGAACAGGCGGACCCGGGGGATGCGGCGCACACTGGCGCGGTAGAGCAGGTTGACCGGCGGTGCTCCGTGGGATTCCCAATCCCCAAGCGCTCGCACCAGCGCACCGGATGCGATGTCGTCCAGGTTGGTCCAGTCCATCGCGCGCACGACACCCTCACCGGCCAAGGCCTGGCTGATGACCATCTCACGGTGGGCGTTGCTGGTCAGCAACCAGCCGCGAACCGTGACGGCTTCTGCTTCCTGGCCACGGCAGAACTCCCAGAGATCCATCACCGTGCCATCTAGCGATCGCATCAGCAGGCAGTTATGGCCCGCAAGATCCTTGGGCCGCTGGGGTGTGCCATGCCTGGCCCAATAGTCAGGTGACGCGAGAATGGCGTAACGCCCGGCCGCGATGCGCCGCTGCACCAGGTTCGGCAGATTCGGCCAGCCCATGACCAGGAACACGTCGATGCCAGATGTTTCCTCTTCGGTGACGCGCTGGAATTCGCGTATGTCCAGCGTGATTTCGGGATAGCGCGCATGAAAACGCGGCAGCGCGCGCGTCAGGTAGCTACTGGCAATGACATGCTGCACGCCGACGACCACGGTGCCTGGCGCACGCGCAACGCTGGCGCGGGTCTGTTCCTCCGCCTCGGTGAGCTGTTCCAATGCGGGCAGGCAGGCATCCAGATAGCTGCCACCCGTAGCGGTCAGGATCAGCCCGTGGGAGCTGCGCTCAAACAGCAGCACCCCCAAAGTTTTCTCGAGCGCTGCCACCAGTTTGGCGACGGCAGCCACGCTGACCTCAAGCTGCCGTGCCGCTCCAGAAAAACTCTTCTCGTGGGCGGCGGCGACAAAATATTCCAGGGCGCGAAGCTTGTCCATAACACTCCTTGCTGAGCCGGTATCCTCAACCAAAAGTTGACGCACCCGGCAACCGCCCGAGTATTGCAGCTTTCGACGCCGTCTCTTAAAGTGCAATGGAACAAACCACCGC
Organism: Rhodoferax sp.; assembly: GCA_031360805.1. Lineage (GTDB taxonomy): Bacteria > Pseudomonadota > Gammaproteobacteria > Burkholderiales > Burkholderiaceae_C > JANYCG01. The sequence goes on along the minus strand of JANMCB010000336.1, from coordinate 3,900 downwards.
AAAGGAGTACACCATGCGCAAATTAATTTACACCGGCCTTCTGGCTTGCATCACCTGGCTCACGCCCGGCGCAATCTTCGCGCAAGAGCCGCAGTGGCCGGCCAAACCCCTGCGGATCATCGTGCCGGGCGGCGCCGGCGGCGTAATTGACATACGCGCCCGCTGGCTGGCACCTCGTCTGGCGGTGGCCCTCGGCCAGAGCGTGGTAGTCGAAAACAAGCCTGGCGCCGGCGGCAACATCGGCACCGAGATGGGAGCGCGAAGCGCACCTGACGGCTACACCCTGGTGATCATCCACCACGGCACCATGGCGGTGAACCCGCACCTGTACGCGCGGGCTGGCTATGACCCGTTGGTGGACTTCATCGCGTTGAGCCGCATCGGCGGCGCCAGCGCGATGGTGCTGGCGGTGGCCGCCGACAGCCCTGTCAAAGAGGTGAACGATCTGGTGCGCATGGCCCGGGACAAACCGGGCCGCTTGAGCTTCGGGTCGCCGGGCATCGGCACGCCGCCCCATATGGCCGGCGAACTGTTCAAGCGGCTGGCTGGCATTGATGCAATCCATGTGCCGTACAAAGGCGGGGGCCAGGCGGCAAACGACTTGATAGCCGGGCACGTCAACTGGACTTTCGACGGCAGCGCTGTGCAGTTGCCGCTGATCAAAGCCGGGCGCACCCGCGCGCTGGCCGTGAGCAGCATCGCCCGCGTGGTCGGCCTGCCGGATGTCCCTACGATGGCCGAGGCGGGCGTGCCTGGCTACGAATTCACGGCCTGGTCGGGCATTGCCTTGCCAGCAGCCACGCCGCCCCCCATCGTGGCCCGGCTGCATGCTGAAATCAGCAAGATTCTCGGCAGTGCTGAAGCCCGCGAGTATTTCAGCAGCCAAGGCCTGAGCGCCGGCGCCGACAGCCTCGATGCGTTCGCCGCGCAGATCCGCGCCGAACACGCCAAGTGGGGCGACATCATCAAGCAAACTGGCATGAAGGCAGAATGACGTTGCGAACGCAGAAAAGCAGAAAGGACCCGTCATGCACACACACACCTCATTGACGAATATCCCCACCGGCAACGGCCCAAGCGCTGGCGACCGTGAGCGCTTGTTCGGCCTGATCAACGCAGGCTGGACCACGCAGGTGATTGCAACTGCGGTGAAGTTGGGGCTGATCGACGCCATGGCATCAGGCCCGGCGAGCGTTCAGGCGCTGGCCGAAGCAGTCCAGGCCCACGCGCCGTCAGTCGACCGGCTGCTGCGCGCCACGGCCAGTCTGGAGCTGTGCATGCAAAACGCAGCAGGCGATTTCAGCCTGACGCCGACCGGCAGCCTGCTGCGCGCTGACCGGGCCGACTCCCTGTGCGCCTGGGCCGAACTGGGCGGTGGACGAATCTGGGCGCAATGGGGGCGGTTGGGCGAGTCGGTGCGCACCGGGCAGAGCATCCGAAAACTCAACCTTGCCGAGGACGATTTTTCGCACCTGGACGACGATGCGAAAGCCGCCGAATTATTCAACAGCGCGATGGTCGAACTGACCCGGTCCGTCGCCAACGATGTCGCGCAAAGCGTGGATTTCAGCGCGGCCCGGCGCGTGGTTGACGTGGGCGGCGGCTACGGGCAGCTCCTGTGCAGCATCCTGGCGGCGAACCCGTCGTTGCAAGGCGTGCTGTTCGACATGGCGCATGCCACAGGGCAGCTTGCACCGCACTTCGAGGCCGCTGGCGTAGCGTATCGTTGCGAGCTTGCGACGGGCGACTTTTTCAAGGCGGTGCCGCCGGGCGCGGATGTCTATTTGCTCAAAAGCATTCTCCATGACTGGGACGATGCGCGCTGCCTGGTGATTCTGCGCAACTGCAGGCGCGCCATGCAGCCCGCGGCACGTCTGCTGATCGTCGAACGCATTGCCTCAGACCGGGTCAGCGCTTCACCACACGACCTGGCCGTGGCGCGGGCAGACCTGCACATGATGGTTGCCAATGGCGGATGCGAGCGCACGCAGGCCGCTTACGGTGCCCTGCTCGAAGCCGCCGACCTGCGGCTTGCGCAGGTGACGCCGCTGCCGGGTCCGTACAGTGTCATCGCTGCAGCACCGCGCTGAAGCGCGGGACAAGATCAGCGCACTAACCTTCCAACCAGTGATGAGAGCGGTGAGGCGCACCAGCGATGGTGCCACTCTGAACTGCCGGGACTTGCGAGGCTCACACCGCGTGCACTTCCCGCTCGACCAATTCTAGAGTTTGACCTACAATTTGGGGATCAATACTGACCGATCTGGCCCAAACATGCAAACATTCAGCATTCGTGACCTTCGTGATCGCTCCGGCGAGCTCTCGCGCGAGGCTGAAGCCGGGCGCTTATCCTTGGTGACGCGGCATGGGCAACCCCTATTCGTAAGCGTGCCCTTTACCGAAGATGTGGTTGCAGCCGGGGTGCACACCGCATTGGCGGTGAGCCTGTTCCGGTCGGGCGACTTATCGTTAGGGTTGGCCGCCAAACTTGCCCGCATCCCGTACGCTGACTTTATTGAATATCTCGGTGAGCTGAGAATTCCAGTGGTCAATTACGACGCGGTTGAATTGGAGAACGAGCTAAAGCTGCTCAGTGATTTGACGGCCTGAGGCTGTGAAAAAACCAGTCATCGTGGCCGATGCGGGGCCGCTGATTGCCTTGGCCAAATGCGAACAACTGCCATTGCTCAGCAAGCTTTTTGGCACGGTGCACGTCCCCCATACCGTGCTGATGGAGGCAACAGGCGGCAAACCCAAACCTGAGTCTGAATCCATCAGGACCTTCGTGGTTGACCATTGCATCGTGCAGCCAGATCGAGACGATGCGCTGGTGCAACATTTGCTGCGACGCTTGGATGCGGGTGAGTCGCAAGCCATCAGTTGGGCCAAGCACTTGGGTTGCGCGGTTTTAATGGACGAGAAGCAGGGCCGGCTGATGGCCCAGGCGCAGGGCTTGCCCCTGTTTGGCGTGCTGGGCATGTTGCTGCTGGCCAAGCAGGCAGGACATCTGCAAGCCTTGACACCGATAGTCAACAGCCTGCGCGAACATCGGTACAACTTGAGCGACGCGCTGGTAGCAGCCGTGTTGCAAAAAGCGGGCGAACAGTGACGGCTCGCGCTGGCCTGCATCACGCGGCTCAGGGCGATACTATGTGCCGAGCCTGTCGTTCAGCCAGCCGGCCACCGGCATTTGACGGTGGCAGTTTTGTGCCCACCGCCGTCGCAACCGGCCGGCGCATCAACAACGCCTGCAACACCTTCGGTTTGGCCCGCGCGCCGCTTTGCAGATAGTCGGCCAGCAGCGTCTCGCGTGCGCGCTGCGGGTCGATGCTGCAAGCAGTGGTGAAGTAGTCAAACAGCAGATCGACCAAGGCCTCTGGCGTGAGGCCGCTGGTCTTTTGAGCGATGCGCCACAGCCAGTCTGACAGACTAAGAAACGCCTGAAACGGCGAATCCGCATCGTCCATCAACAGGCGCAAACTGGTCTTGAACCTCCCCGAATTGGCCACCAGATCCCAGTAGCGGGCCAGCCGGGTGAAGCGCTGCATGTCGTGCGCCGTCACCGACCCGGTTTGCCGCACGGTGTAGGGCGGCGCGTCGTCGTACACCATGCCATAGGCTGCCGTATGGCGGGCTATCGGCGTGCCACGCAGGCGCTTCAGGATGCCAAGCTGGACCTCGTGCGGCTTGATTGCGTAGAGGCGGTCAAACCCTTGCGCGAAACTGGCCATGGTTTCGCCTGGCAGGCCAAAGATCAAATCGGTGTGCAGATGGGCGCTGGATTCGGTCACCAGCCATTGGAGATTTGCCACGGTCTTGTCGTTGTCCTGCTTGCGCGAAATGCGCTGCTGCACCTCGACGTTGAAGCTTTGAATGCCGACTTCAAACTGCAGCACGCCC
>JANMCB010000330.1:0-4363 GCA_031360805.1 Rhodoferax sp. | reverse complement strand
CAACTGGCCACCGCACGGGATGCGTTGGCGAAGGCCGGAATCAGCGCCCGAGACATTCGGGCCATTGGCATCACCAACCAGCGCGAAACCAGCGTGGTCTGGCATCGCGCCACGGGCAAGCCGGTTCACCATGCCATCGTCTGGCAGGACCGGCGCGCTGAGCCCGCCTGCGTTGAGCTGCGTGAACGCGGCCTGGCCCCTTCCATTCAGGCCAAGACCGGGCTGCTGATAGACGCCTATTTTTCGGGCACCAAGCTGAAATGGATTCTGGACAACGTGCCCGGTGCGCGCCGCCAGGCCGAGCAGGGCGAGCTGGCTTTTGGCACGGTGGACAGCTGGCTGATGTGGCAGTTGACCGATGGTCGCGTGCATGCGACCGATGTCACCAACGCCTCGCGCACGATGCTCTTCAATGTGCACACCAACCAGTGGGACGCAGACCTGCTGGCCGCGCTGGACATTCCACCCAGCCTGTTGCCCACCGTGCGCCCTTCAAGCGCGCACTTTGGCGACGTAAGCGCCGGGCACCTGGGCCATGCGATTCCGATTGGCGGCGTGGCCGGCGACCAGCAAAGCGCGCTGTTTGGGCAAGGCTGCTTCTCCGAAGGGATGGCCAAAAACACCTACGGCACAGGCTGCTTCATGCTGATGCACACCGGCTCCAGATTTCAGACTTCGCACAACGGCCTGTTGACCACCAGCGCCGCACAATTGACCCCGACGTCTGGCGTGGGGCGACCTGGCGCTGCGCCCATCCACGGCGCGCCCGAGTTCGCCATTGAAGGCAGCGTGTTCGTCGGCGGCGCGGTGATCCAGTGGTTGCGCGACGGTTTGCATGCCATCAAAGGCAGCCACGAAGTTCAATCACTTGCGCAAAGCGTGCCGGATTCGGGCGGCGTGATGATGGTGCCCGCCTTCACCGGCCTGGGTGCGCCGTACTGGCGCCCGCACGCGCGCGGCACCATCACGGGCCTAACGCGCGGCACCACCATTGCCCACATCGCGCGCGCTGCGCTGGAGAGCATTGCCTACCAGAGCACCGCACTTTTGCAGGCCATGAGCCGCGATGCCGTGGCCGCCGGTGCTGCGCCCGTGGGCGAGCTGCGGGTAGACGGCGGCGCCTGCGTGAACGACCTTCTGATGCAATTTCAGGCGGACCTGCTGGGCATTCCGGTGGTGCGCCCCGCTGTCATAGAAACCACCGCGCTCGGCGCAGCCTATCTGGCGGGCCTTTCCTGCGGCGTTTTCAGCGGCATCGACGAGCTTTCCGCACTTTGGCGGGCCGAGCGCAGGTTCTTGCCAACCATGGCGCGCAGCCGGGCAGAGGCGCTCATGCAGGACTGGGAACATGCCGTGCGCCAGGCGGCGCTTGAATGACAATGGCGGCATGAATCAACACATAGCCTTCATCGGCGGCGGCAATATGGCCAGCGCCCTCATCAGCGGCCTGCTGGGCAAGGGCATCCTGGCGGCCCAGATTGATGTCGTGGAGCCGTTTGACGAGGCCCGCGTCAAGGTGAAAAGCAGCTTTGGTATCACAGCAATGGCCGAACCCGGCGACGCTCTGGCCCAAGCCACACTGGTGGTCTGGGCCGTCAAGCCGCAAACCTTCAAGGAAGCTGCGTTGCACACCCGCGCCAGCACGATTAACGCCTTGCACCTGAGCGTGGCGGCCGGCATCACCAGCGACAGCATTGCGCGCTGGCTCGGCACCGAGCGCGTGGTGCGCGCCATGCCCAACACACCCGCGCTGATCGGCAAAGGCATCACCGGTTTGTTTGCGCGCCCTGGTGTCAGCGCAGTGGATCGCCAGTCGGTCGAACCGGTGATCGCCACCACCGGAGAATGGCTCTGGCTGGACGATGAACAGCTGCTGGACGGCGTCACCGCGCTTTCCGGCTCCGGCCCGGCCTACATGTTTTACTTCATGGAAGCCATGACCGAGGCCGGCGTTCAAATGGGCCTTGCGCGCGAACAGGCCTACAAGCTTGCGGTGGCGACCTGCATCGGCGCGGGCGAGCTGGCGCGCGCATCCACCGAGTCACCCGAAGTGCTGCGCCAGCGCGTCACGTCCAAAGGTGGCACCACGCATGCCGCCATCACTTCGATGGAGCAAAGCAATATCAAAAACCTGTTCATGCAAGCATTGCACGCGGCGCAGATTCGGGCTCGGGCGATGGGGGAGGAGTTTGGCGGCTGATCTGTCGTGTTCACCGTGCGCACCCAGCCCGGCGACAGCGCAATGTGCTGCGGTTTTATCGTGAAAGCACGCGCGACAAGAAAAATGTGTGCGACGCGGTGGTCGCTCATTTTTTGAGTTGGCCGATAGATCGCTTCCACCCGCCTTTCACGCCAAAGCCCGGTCACATTGCACTGCCGCCGGGCTGGGTGGGTGGGCGGTTGACTTCAATAGGGTTGGCACGGGCAATGAGGATTTCCCTTCGAAATTAGGGATTCTGAAGCAGAACAGAATGTCCAAGATCGCTCATCAGTCGGTTCAATCCAGCACTTGAAGGGCGAATGAACGATGACTTGACGAAGGCCGGAGAGTACAACGCTCTGATTCAGAAGCGGGTCACTTCGCTTGCGGCAGTGCGCAATAGTGCGGCTCACGGCAAGACGGTTGAGTACACCAGTGAAGATGTGAAGAGCCTGATCAATGAAGTCGAACGGTTTGTCGCGGAGAAACTGTCATGAAAGGTTCCCTTTTGCCGTAAAAACCCACCCAGCACGGCGGTAGCGCAATGTGACCGGGCTTTGGCGCGAAATGCGCGCGGACGCGGTCTGTCAGGCGCCCCAAAAAATGAGCGACCACCGTGTCGCACACATTTTTCGTGTCGCGCGTGCTTTTGCGCCAAAACCGCAGCACATTGCGCTGTCGCCGTGTTGGGCGGGTGGCGGACCAGGGGATTCAGGCTCCACCAACATCCTCCCCACGTCGTGCACGCAAATCTGCGCCGCGTGCAACGCACAAGTTCCTGCAAGGGAGATGAGCAATGAGTTTGGCGAGTCATAATATTTGATATCACAGGCGATATCAAATTTCGTCGAACGTCACGTAAATTGGCCTGTTTGAACCAAAATAGGCATAAAATATTCCCCTAGCCCTCATATTATATAGATAGTTTGCTACTATTTTTGACATTTTGAAATTGATCCACGGATGAATTGATTGCATTGCCTGGAAGCATTGGCAACGGGCGCACAAGCCCTTGGCAACCGGCGGCCAGCGCGCAGTTCGGGCTGTGGTTCGGGTTCCCGGGCGATGTGGCGTCCACCGATTATGAGAACGCGCTTCTGGACGCCATCGGCGCCTTCGGTAGCACCTTCACCGGTGGCAGAACCCGTTGCGTTTCAATCTCCGCCGGGGGTAGCCCGCAGGTGCTGCGCAAATGGTCAGCAAGCTCAGGAATGCGCCTTATAGGCACCTGGAATTACTTCGATTTTCCGGCCTTCGCTTTGTCTGCTGCTGACTTTGCAGGCTTTGGCTCCTTCGCTTTAGTGTTGTCCGATGATGCTGCCCTGGCTTTCTCCTTTGCTGCCTTTTCTGCGGCGCGTTGCTTCGCAACTATGGCGTCATTGCGCGCTTTTTGAGCCTGCGCCTTTGCCATTTCCTGAGCAACCGCTTTTTCAGCAGCTTGGCGCGGAGTGTCTTCCGCATGGGCGATTGTGATGGAAAGAGATGCGATCGCTGCAATTGTCAATATTTTCATTTCTATTTTTTCTCTTGGTTAAATGCGACGGTCAACGCAGCCGCGAGGTCGAATGAATGATGGAGGCACCATGGCAATCGTAACCGCCCATTGCAACCGCGCCGTCAGCAGAAACGAGCACGGGCGGCACGTCTTCCTCGATTCCGCCAGCGAAGACGTAAACACCGGCGGGTGTGAAGCGTGTGTGCGGCCCAACGCTCCGGTTCAGCGGCGGGCTGCGCAGCGGACCGTCCGGTGCAACCGGTTGTCATACGCCAACGCCTGAGTTCTCAAATCTTACGCTCCATGGGATTCTCTCGGGAGGCCTGCTGCCCGAGCTGTTGGGCGAGCCCAATGAGAATTCCTTCAGGACCCCGGATGTAGCAAAGCCGGTAAATGTCTCCGTAGTCGACGACTTCATCGACCACCGTCGCACCGAGCTTGCTGAGCCGCGCGAGGGTGTCGTCGATGTCCTCGACGGTGAACATCACGCGCAGGTATCCCAACGAGTTGACAGGGGCGATTCGGTGGTCGGAGGCGATGGCGGGGGCGTCGAAGCGCGAGAGCTCGAGGCGGCTGTGACCGTCGGGGGTGCGCATCATGGCGATCTCGACGCGCTGGTCGCGCACTCCGGTGACGCGGCCTGCCCATTCGCCTTCGATGGGCATGCG
>JANMCB010000328.1:0-21430 GCA_031360805.1 Rhodoferax sp. | reverse complement strand
AACCTACAGGCGGCCTTCCTCTCTCCGCCGGTGGCCATGTCGGCTTTCTACCTTAAGGGAGTGTCGCCCCCCCATGTCACCATCAATCAGATTTTTGCGGGCATGATGCCTTACATGCTGATCGTCATTCTGTGCATGGTGTTCATGTACATCTGGCCAGGCATGACGCTCTGGTTACCCAAATATCTGTACGGGTAAATCTATAATTCGGGAATATTTGCCATCCTGCCCTTGGGAAGGCACTGTTCAGGGAATTCAATGATCCTCGTCACAGGCGGCGCCGGTTTTATCGGCTCAAACTTTGTCCTCGATTGGTTGGGGCAATCCGATGAGCCGGTTGTCAACCTTGACAATCTGACCTACGCAGGCAATCGGGAAAATCTGGCAGCCTTGCGGGACGACCGGCGACACATTTTCGTGAAGGGCGACATCGGCGACTCCGCCCTCGTCAACGCTTTGCTGGTTGAACACAAGCCCCGCGCCATCGTTAATTTTGCGGCGGAGTCCCATGTGGACCGTTCGATTCACGGTCCGGAAGATTTCATCCAGACCAACATCATGGGCACGTTTCGCCTTCTTGAGGCGGTGCGGGCGTATTGGAGCGCCTTGTTGCCCGAAGCAAAAAAGGCGTTCCGATTTCTTCACGTTTCAACCGACGAAGTCTATGGGTCGCTTGCCAAGACCGACCCTGCTTTTACCGAAACCCACCGTTACGAGCCGAACAGCCCCTATTCCGCCAGCAAAGCTGCCAGTGACCATTTGGTGCGTGCCTATCATCACACCTATGGCCTTCCGGTCCTCACCACCAATTGCAGCAACAATTACGGGCCTTACCACTTCCCGGAGAAGCTGATCCCCCTCATGATCGTCAATGCTCTGGCTGGCAAGCCGCTTCCGGTGTATGGCGACGGGATGCAGGTGCGCGACTGGCTGTATGTGAAAGACCATTGCAGTGCGATCCGCGTAGTGCTGGCGGGCGGGCGGGCAGGCGAGGTTTACAACATCGGCGGCTGGAATGAAAAGCCCAACATCGACATCGTCAACACCATCTGCGCATTGCTGGACGAATTGCGTCCCAACAGCAATGGCCAAAGCTACAAAGGGCAAATCAGCTACGTCACCGACCGCCCCGGCCACGATCGTCGGTACGCGATAGACGCGGGCAAGATTGAGCGTGAACTGGGCTGGAAACCCGTTGAAACCTTTGAGACTGGCATCGCCAAAACCGTGCAGTGGTACCTGGACAACCAGGAGTGGGTGGGTCATGTTCAATCTGGGGCATATCGCGACTGGGTGCAAACCAATTACGCTTTGCGCGCGGCCTGATGAAAATCCTCCTGTTTGGCAAAGGTGGTCAGGTCGGCTGGGAGCTGCAACGCAGTCTGGCTCCGCTGGGAGAGTTGGTCGCGCTTGACTTTGACAGCACCGAATACTGCGGTGACTTCACCAATTTGGAAGGCTTGCAAGCGACTGTTCGTGCCATTCGGCCAGATGTGATTGTCAACTCGGGCGCCCATACCGCAGTCGATAAGGCTGAAAGCGAGCCCGAACTGGTGCGCACAATCAATGCACTGGCGCCCGCTGCGCTGGCCCAAGTGGCGATTGCAAGTGGCGCCTGGCTGGTCCATTACTCGACCGATTACGTCTTTGATGGTAGCGGCTCAACGCCCTGGCTTGAGACTGATACGCCGGCACCCTTGAGCGTCTATGGCCGCACAAAACTCGAGGGCGAGCAGTTGATTCAGGCCAGTGGCTGCCAGCACCTCATCTTCAGGACCAGTTGGGTCTACGGTGCCCGGGGCGGCAACTTTGCCAAAACCATGCTGAAGCTTGCACAAGAGCGGGAAATTCTCAAGGTGATTGACGACCAGATCGGGGCTCCAACGGGCGCGGAGCTGTTGGCAGACGTTACAGCGCACGCGATCCGGCAGGCGTTGACCTCGGCTTCATCTGGTTCAGACAACGTGAGTCTGAGCAATTCGATATCACCCGCGATATCGGGAATCTACAATTTGGTTGCGAGTGGTGAAGTTTCGTGGTTTGGGTATGCAAAAGAGGTTGTAGCCCTTGTAAACAATACAAAATTTGCTACAAATCTGGTAGTAAAATCAATTGACGCCGTCCCCTCTTCTGCATTTCCCAGTGCCGCCCAGCGGCCACTCAACTCCCGCTTGAATACCGCCAAGCTGCAGGCCACCTTCAATTTGAAACTTCCGCATTGGAAGACGGGTGTTGCGCGAATGCTGACCGAATACATCGAAAAACAGACATGAACGACACACTATGACAGAGCGAGAATCTTCAAGCCAAGCCGTGGTAAAACGAAAAGGCATCGTGCTGGCTGGTGGCTCCGGCACACGGCTTCACCCCGCGACTCTGGCGATGAGCAAGCAGTTGTTGCCGGTTTATGACAAGCCAATGATCTACTACCCCTTGAGCACCTTGCTGCTGGGGGGCATGCGCGACATTTTGATCATCAGCACACCCCAGGACACGCCGCGCTTTGCCCAGCTGCTGGGCGATGGCAGCCAATGGGGCATCAACCTCCAGTATGCCGTGCAACCGAGCCCGGACGGACTTGCGCAGGCGTTCATCATCGGTGAAGCATTTGTCGGCAACGATCCGAGCGCACTCGTGCTGGGCGACAACATTTTTTATGGCCATGACTTCGCACCTTTGCTGGCCAGTGCCAATGCCAAAACGCAGGGCGCGACCGTGTTTGCCTACCACGTGCATGACCCGGAGCGCTACGGCGTGGTGGCATTCAATGCGTCCGGCCAGGCCAGCAGCATTGAGGAAAAACCGCTTGAACCCAAGAGCAATTTTGCGGTGACGGGTCTGTATTTCTACGACAACCAGGTCGTGCAGATTGCCAAGAACATCAAACCCAGTGCCCGCGGTGAGCTGGAGATCACGGCGGTCAATCAGGCTTACCTGGACTTGAACCAGCTCAATGTGCAGATCATGCAGCGCGGTTACGCCTGGCTGGACACGGGTACGCACGACAGCTTGCTGGAAGCCGGTCAGTTCATTGCGACGCTGGAGCGAAGGCAGGGGTTAAAGATTGCATGCATCGAAGAAATCGCATGGCGCAATGGGTTCATTGACAGCGAGCAACTGGACAGGCTGGCCAACCCATTGGCCAAAACCGGTTATGGGCAGTACCTGAAACGCCTCTTGGTGGAGGGCAAGCGCAGCGAAGAGGTGTCGATGCGCAGGCTCGGTGACCAGAAAATATAGAACAAACCATGAATGTCGTTGCCACCGCGCTGCCAGAGGTGCTCATTCTCGAGCCCAAGGTTTTTGGCGACGCACGCGGGTTTTTCCTTGAAAGCTTCAACCAGCGGGCGTTCAACGACGCCACTGGCATTGACGCACACTTCGTTCAGGATAACCACAGCCGCTCGGCCAAGGGTGTGCTGCGCGGATTGCATTACCAAATTCAACAGCCGCAGGGAAAGCTGGTGCGGGTCGTGCGCGGCTCGGTCTTTGATGTCGCAGTGGACATCCGCAAATCGTCGCCAAACTTTGGGCGCTGGGTGGGCGTGGAGTTGACCGAGGATAATCATCGTCAGCTCTGGGTGCCGCCAGGTTTTGCACACGGATTTTTGGTCACCAGTGAAAGTGCCGAATTCTTGTACAAGACGACGGACTATTACGCGCCGGAGTTTGAACGGTGTATCTTTTGGAATGACCCGGCGATTGGAATCAACTGGCCTCAAGGGAGCTCCCCTCAGCTCTCGGCAAAGGATGCGAGCGGGTTGATGTTGACCGTTGCCGACGTGTTCGAGTAGCTATGGCGCTGGTCCCAAAGGTTTTGACCAGGTTTCAATGAAACAAAAAGTTGCACTGATCACAGGAATTACCGGCCAGGACGGCTCTTACCTTGCCGAACTTTTGCTGAACAAGGGCTATGTCGTACATGGCATCAAGCGGCGCGCCAGCTCCTTCAACACGCAGCGCATAGACCATATTTATCAGGATCCGCATGTTGAAAATGCGCACTTCAAACTGCACTACGGTGACCTGACCGACACCGGCAGCCTTGTTCGGATTGTTCAAGAAACCCAGCCCGACGAAATTTACAATCTGGGTGCCCAAAGTCATGTTGCAGTCAGCTTTGAAAATCCGGAGTACACATCAGACGTCGACGGTATTGGGACGCTGCGCCTGCTGGAATCCATCCGAATTCTAGGGCTGGAAAAGAGAACCCGCTTTTACCAGGCCAGCTCTTCCGAACTGTATGGTTTGGTTCAAGAGACCCCTCAGCGTGAAACGACACCGTTTTACCCGCGCAGCCCCTACGCAGTTGCCAAGCTATACGCCTACTGGATGACCGTCAATTACCGTGAAGCCTACGGTATTTACGCTTGCAATGGGATATTGTTCAATCATGAAAGCGAGCGCCGCGGTGAAACGTTTGTAACGCGCAAAATCACTCGCGGTTTGGCAAGTATTGCCCAGGGACTGGAACGGTGTTTGTACATGGGAAACCTGGACGCGCTGCGTGACTGGGGTCATGCCAAAGACTACGTCCGCATGCAGTGGATGATGTTGCAGCAAGCGCAGGCGAAGGACTACGTCATAGCCACCGGATTTCAACACACCGTTCGACAGTTTATACAGAAGGCTGCTGATCGCCTGGGCTTGACGTTGGCCTTTCGTGGTAGCAATACAGATGAATGCGCTGTGGTTACGGGTATTGTTGGTCCCGATGCACCCGCGCTCAAGGTGGGCGACATCGTTGTGAGAATCGACGCCGGTTATTTTCGACCCACGGAGGTGGAAAGCTTGTTGGGGGACGCATCCAGAGCTAGAGTTGACTTGGGTTGGATCCCCGAGATTTCATTCGACGCCATGGTGCGGGAGATGGTAGATTTCGATTTGGATCGGGCGAAACGGCAGGCCTTGTTGATGCAGCATGGGTACAGCGTGCCAGTGAGCCAGCAAACTTGAACAAGTTGCGAGTTGACTTGGAGTCTTCGAAAATATTTGTTGCGGGGCACACTGGAATGGTGGGGAGTGCCATCGTCCGTGCGCTAGTTGCGCAAGGAGTCAAATCTGATCAAATTGTCACGCGAGGTCACTCCGAACTTGACCTGTGCAATCAGCAGGCTGTGGGTGGTTTCTTTGCAGCGAATAGATTGGATCAGGTCTATCTCGCCGCCGCCCGAGTCGGTGGCATTCACGCGAACAGTACCTACCCTGCAGAATTCATCTATGAAAATCTCATGATGCAGAGCAATGTGATCCATGCTGCACACGCCCACGGCGTGCCAAAGCTTCTGTTTCTGGGCAGTAGTTGCATCTATCCGCGCCTGGCGGCCCAGCCCATGCGGGAAGAGGCGCTTTTGACTGGCGAATTGGAGCCTACCAACGAGCCCTATGCCATCGCAAAAATTGCCGGCATCAAACTGTGTGAAAGCTATAACCGTCAATACGGGCGTGACTATAGAAGTGTGATGCCAACCAACCTATATGGCCCGGGCGACAATTACCATCCGGAAAACAGCCATGTCATACCAGCCTTGATTCGGCGCTTTCATGAAGCCAAGGCAAAGGGTGCGTGCGAGGTCGTTATTTGGGGTTCCGGTACGCCGAGGCGTGAATTTCTTTATGTGGACGATTTGGCAGAAGCCTGTACGTTCGTCATGGCACTTCCTGCTGCCGCATATCACGGCGTGACTTTGCCACATCAAAGGCACCTGAATGTTGGCTGCGGCGTTGACGTCACGATTGCCGAATTGGCTGTAGCGGTGAGTGAGACTGTGGGCTATACCGGAAAAATCTCCTATGACCCTGGCAAGCCAGATGGTGCTCCGCGCAAGTGGATGGACAGCGGGCGTTTGAATGACTTGGGCTGGCGCTCCAAAATTACCCTTTCGTCTGGTTTGGAAATGGCCTATGCTGATTTTCTTTGCAAGCAGTCTTGACTTGTATCGCATGCAGTCAAAACCGTCGTGATTCGTTTTTCTGCCGATGGAATCGAAAGCACACAGTTCCAAACCACCGTCGAGGTCTATGCTCTCTGGCAGGTCTAGACAGACCAGTTACAGGCCATGACGCTAAGAAAAAACATTCTGGCAAATTACCTTGGAACGGGCGTCGCCGCCTTGTCCCCTCTGTTTGCCCTGCCTTGGTATTTGACGTCGCTTGGCCCCAAGCAATTTGGAGTGATAAGCTTCGTTGTCTTGATTCAGGCGTTACTTGGCTTGGTCGACGCGGGGATGAGCCAGGCGCTGGTCCGTGAATTCAGTGTTCGTCTGAACAAGGCTGTTTTTGGTCGATCGGAGGCTGCTACCTTATTGTTGGGCTTCGAACGGGTCTATTGGGTATTTGCGCTACTGGCCGGGCTGGCGACCTACTTTTCTGCCGACGCAATTGCTTCGCTGTGGCTAAATCTCGATGGCATGGATGTAACCACTGGTCAACATGCTATTTACGGCGCTGCCATTGTCTTTTCGTTCCAGTTCCCTGGCTCAATATACAGAAGTCTCCTGGTCGCTGCGCAGGAACATGTCCGCTTCAACGCCATTCTTTCGAGTGGAGCGTTGCTGCGTCACGGCGGCGGCGTCGTGGTCGTGTTGATCTGGCCGACACTGAATGCCTACCTGGCCTGGCAGGCGCTCATTGCTTTTTCCGAGACTTTAATACGCGGAACATTGGCTTGGAAAACCCTGAACACCAGTCCATCGAAGGTGCAATGGAGTTCGATTGCTTTGCGCCCAGTTTGGAAGACTGTTGCCGGAATGTCGGCTGCTGTCTGGTTGGGATCGCTTACGGTACAGATAGACAAAGTATTGTTGAGTCGCCTGACAAGCCTTGAGCAATTGGGCTACTACGCTGTTGCATCAACACTGGCATTGGGTGCGCTGCAGCTGATCTCTCCGCTGGTCCAGGCCGTTTTGCCGCGCGCAATACAATTAAGGTCGAATCCCGATGAATTGCGCAATCTGAGCATTAAATTGGCGCGATCGATTGGCGCGGTCGTTGGAATCAGTGTCCTGGTTTTCGTGGCAACAGGCCACTGGTTGCTTGAGTTCTGGCTGCGCAATCCAGCAGCAGCCGAGGTTATTTATCCGACGCTTTCAGTTTTGCTCGCTGGCACGGCTTTGAACGCCTTGTACAACGTTGGATACGTCAACTGGATAGCCAACGGACAGATTCAAAAAGTGCTTTTAGTGAACGCGTTTTCATTGCTGCTGGCACTGGTTTTCATACCTTCAATGGTTGCAATACATGGCGCAATTGGTGCCGCATTCGGTTGGTCGATCATGAATTTGCTTGGATTGTTGATGAGTCTTGATTGGTTGAAGAAAACGAGAAAATGAAAGAAGTCTTCAGTTGGCTCTATTGGGTTGCCAGCGCCCAATTTGGCATTGACCCCAGGCGCTTTGGTCGCTCCCTAAAAGGCATTCCGAGATATGTGTCTGGCTGGCTCCGATTTCGCAAGGGTTTTAATGGAAAAATCAAACTACGACCATGTTTATACGACTGGTACGAGGAAGGCGGCTCTACCAGAAATGAAT
Organism: Rhodoferax sp.; assembly: GCA_031360805.1. Classification (GTDB taxonomy): domain Bacteria; phylum Pseudomonadota; class Gammaproteobacteria; order Burkholderiales; family Burkholderiaceae_C; genus JANYCG01. The sequence goes on along the minus strand of JANMCB010000328.1, from coordinate 13,901 downwards.
ATTTTTTGCAGGACCTGTATGTGGCCCAGAAAATCCACCGTGGCAATCCAAAGAGACACGTCGACATCGGTTCTCGGGTTGATGGTTTTGTAGCGCACATCGCGAGCTTCAGGGAAATCGAAGTCTTTGACATCAGACCCATAACGTCGCAAATACCCGGCGTAGTATTCAGCCAAGCAGACCTGATGAGCCCGACTAATTTGATCGCCGGGTATTGTGATTCCTTGTCATGCTTGCATGCGCTAGAGCATTTCGGTCTTGGGCGCTATGGCGACCCAATAGATCCGAAGGGAAGCGACTCAGGCTTGACGAATATGGCAAAAATACTGCAACCAAGCGGTTTGTTTTACCTTTCAGTCCCAATAGGCCGGGAGCGCGTTGAGTTCAATGCGCATCGGGTTTTCAACCCACTTTCACTGATTCAACTAGCGGCTGAGAATGGTTTGGTACTCACTGAATTTGCGTCGATAGGACCTGATCGCGCACTGGTGCAAGCAGATGATCTCACTCGGGATATAGGTGGTCTTGCAAAGTTGGATTACTCTTTGGGTATATTTACTTTTATCAAGCAATGAGGGAACAGGAGCTAATGGATTCGGTCAAGAAATTAATTGGCAGCAATGTTAACGAAGAGGTGCGCAACCAATGGTTGCGGCAGACTTTAGCTGGACTCCCGGCCGGATCCCGACTGTTAGACGCTGGCGCTGGCGAACTACGAAACAAGCCTTTGTGTGCTCATTTGACTTATGTTTCACAAGACATTTGTCAGTACGAGGGTAAGGGCGACACCAAAGGCATCCAGACAGGCACCTGGGACACCAGCCAAATTGACCTGGTATGTGACATCACCAATATACCTGAAGAGGATTCGTCATTTGATGCAATCCTGTGTAGTGAGGTATTTGAACACTTGCCAGACCCGCTCAGGGCGCTTGACGAATTTTCTCGCCTGTTAAAACCAGACGGTAAATTGATTTTAACGGCGCCTTTCGCTTCCATGGTTCATTTCGCTCCCTACCACTACGGCACAGGTTTTAGCCGGTACTGGTATGAATATCACCTGCCATTGCGACGTTTTGATATTCAGGAACTCATGCCCAACGGCGATTGGTTTTCATTTGCCAAACAAGAGATTCTAAGGTTGCCTCGTATGGCACGCCGATACGGAGATTGGTGCTGGCCGCTCAGTTACTTGGTGGCTGGGTTGGGTGTGCTCTATTTTTCCCTACGCGGAAAATCGCGCTCCGCTGAAGATGTAGGGTGTTTTGGCTGGCACTGCGTTGCATCAAAAATAAGGTCGTGATAAAAAGCATGTCCGGCCCGGTTACTTCGGCCGCTTCGGTTTGGAATATTGAGCCTTTAAAATTAATTATGGGGCAACCCATCAATGAATGAAAACGCCCTCGCGCTGAGTGAAGTTTTTGATATGACAATCATCTTGAAACATCGAGTAAGACCGTCGTGATAATTTCCGATATTACTGGTGGACTTGGAAATCAGATGTTCCAGTATGCGATGGGCCGAGCTCTTGCATTGAAGTCAGCACAGACTTTGCGGCTGGATACCAGTAGTTTTAAAAAGCATCCGCAGCACCAGGGATCTGAGCTCAATCGCGTTTTCAAGCTTTCGGCTCAGGTCGCCACAAGTGCGGATATCAACTTAATGCTTGGGTGGCAGTCTTCACGGAATGTCCGGCGATTTTTGATTCGCACCGGGCTGTCTCAATTCTCCAGAAAAGCTCATGTTGTAGAGCCACACTTTCATTACTGGAGCGAGGTAGAGAAACTTTCACGTCCATGTTATTTAAGCGGATACTGGCAGTCAGCAAAATACTTTCAGAATTTTTCTGCTGAAATTAGACAGGATTTCTGGTTTAAACCGCCATTGGCCGGAAGAAACCTTGAAATAGCGAAACAAATTTCCGGAGTGGATTCAATCAGCTTGCACGTTCGAAGGGGTGATTATGTAAATAACCCGGGTGCCAACGTAACGCATGGAGTATGTTCGCCAAACTATTATCATGAAGCGATTTCATATATTTCAGACAGAGTTGTAGACCCGCACATTTTTATATTTTCAGACGATATTCCCTGGGTAAAGGAGAATTTGAACATTAATATTCCCTGCAGTTTTATTGATCACAATCGTGGCTTGGAAAGTTTCAACGATATGCGCTTAATGAGCATGTGCAGGCATCACATTATTGCAAATAGTTCGTTTAGTTGGTGGGGAGCATGGTTGGGTCAGGGTGAAACTAAAATTGTTGTTGCCCCGGGAAAATGGTTTGCTATCAACAAAAGTGTGGTCGATTTAATTCCGGATAATTGGGTCCGCTTGTGATTGTCGATCTTCCGACTAATGATCGATCGAGCGCAATGGTGTCTGCGACATTTGCGTCTTCTACTTTTGAGTGGTCGCCCAAACCACCGCTTGTGACCATTGCGTTACCGGTTTACAACGCGGGAAAGTTTTTCCGTCCGGCCGTTCTCTCGCTGTTGGCGCAAACCTTTACCAATTGGGAGCTGTTGATCTTTGACGATGGCTCCGAGGATGATTCTTTAAGTACCATTTCAGATATCAAGGATCCAAGGATTAAAGTAATTAAGGATCGCGTAAATCGGGGGCTTGTGGCCCGACTGAACGAGGCGATTGATATGGCCAAAGGTGTCTATTTTGCGAGAATGGACGCAGATGACATTTCGTACCCAGAACGCCTGGCGCGGCAAGTGGAATCGCTGGAAGGCGATTCAACGCTTGATTTAGTCGGGGCTAAGGTAATTACTATTGGTACGGAGGATCAAATGCTCGGGCTTTTTCCATTCGCCCGCTTTCATCATGAGATCTGTTGTCGGCCTTGGTTGGGATTCTATTTGGTGCACCCGTCCTGGATGGGGCGTACAAAGTGGTTTCGGAAATATCGGTATGCGGTCCCTGCGCCCTATCTGTGTGAAGATCAAGAGTTGCTATTGCGAAGCCATGCGGACAGCAAATTTGGAACGGTCGACAAGATACTCTTTGCGTATCGGGTCGGAGCTGAGCCAAATTGGTCTAAGTTGGCTAAAACCAGAAGGGAAGTGTTCGCTTTTCAAAGCAGGCATTTCATGAAGCGCAAGCAATGGCGCTTCTGGTTGTTTTCGCTTTTTTCCTTTATCGCAAGGAGATGCCTGGACGAGATGCGTCAGTATGGCTTGAGTGGGCGGACTAAAAGGTTTGGTGGACCGGAGGAGGATGCTGAACGCGAATGGCGGTCTGTAGTAGAAGCTACAAGATTGTCGACAGGTTTTAATGGCGACGTGTCCGAAGTTCGGGAGACCGCACTTAAAAAACGTTCCTGAGCGGCATCTGGTTAATATTGAATTGAATGATAGAACATGCGATTAGCACTGATCACAAGTCAGGCCATTTCTCTTTTGAACTTTCGTGGCCCCCTGATTGCCGAGATGGTTGCGCGGGGCGTAGAGGTTTTTGCAATCGCTCCTGATTTTGATGACCAAGTGCGTAAATCAGTGAGTGCAATTGGTGCTGTTCCCATCGATTGCCGGTTTAGCCGTACGGGCATCAATCCGCTGTATGACTTGGTCGCAGTTCTGCGTTTGGCAAGGGTGCTGCGGCGTGTGGAAGTTGACGTTGTACTCGGGTACTTCATCAAGCCAGTGATTTTTGGTACCTTGGCCGCAGTCATTGCCAGAGTACCACACCGGTTTTGCATGATAGAAGGACTCGGCTATGTGTTTACACCGGCTGAAGGTCTGGAAAGCCTGCGACGGAAGTCGCTGCGGATCTTGGTCTCACTGCTCTATAAGTTTGCCCTGAAGTACGTTCGCAAGGCATTCTTGCTAAATGACGACGACGTCAGTGAAATGATAGGGCGTGGCTTGCTGCAGAAGACGCAAGTCATAAAACTGGGAGGAATAGGGGTTGACTTGCAGGAATGGCTACCCGCACCACCTTTTAAGGGTCCCATTACCTTTGTATTGGCAGCAAGACTGCTTCGTGAAAAGGGGATTCTGGACTTCGTAGAGGCGGCTAGAATTGTGAAAGCAAGTCACCCAGAAGTAAATTTTGTGTTGTTGGGTGGGCTGGACTCTAACCCAGGCGGATTTAGATCAGAAGAAGTTGTTGGGTGGGTCGCTGAGGGACTATTGGTGTGGCCCGGGCATGTGCCAGTGAGACCCTGGTTTGCTCAGGCAAGCGTTTTCGTATTGCCGTCCTATCGCGAGGGCGTACCCCGCAGTACGCAAGAGGCAATGGCGATGGGGCGTGCTGTAATAACGACAGATGCACCCGGTTGCCGAGATACTGTTATTGATGGGCGAAACGGTTTCCTCGTTCCAGTGCGTAATCCCGTCGCACTTTCGCAGGCCATGTTGCGATTCGTAGATGTTCCTGCATTGATTGAAAAAATGGGTGACGAAAGCCGAGCAATTGCAATTGAGAGCTTTGATGTTCACAAGGTCAATGATTCGATATTAACGGCGATAGGTATCGTCAAGCTGCCGCTTAAAGCAGTATGAGCTGCTCCTACTTTTTCGGGTGATTACTTTGCGGGTTCTTGTAACTGGAGCGAGTGGATTTGTCGGTCAGCGCATTTGCGAATGTCTCGCGATTGACGGGAAGGCAGTTCGCTACGCTGTACGTGCCAGCGATGGTTTGCGGCCAACTGGTGACTTATTTTCAATCAAGGATATCGATGGGGTGACGCCGTGGGTCGAGGCACTGTCAAGTGTTGATTTGGTCATCCACCTCGCCGCCCGCGTCCATATCCTGCGTGACAACACGGTAGACCCAATGGCCGCGTTTCGGGCGGTGAACGTGGATGGAACCTTGAACCTGGCGCGGCAGGCTGCGGATGCCGGTGTGAAGCGTTTCGTGTTCATCAGCAGCGCGAAAGTCAATGGCGAGAGTACCCAGCCGGATCGACCCTTTACAGAAGTGGACCTTCCCAACCCCCAGGACGCCTACAGCCTGAGCAAGCATGAGGCTGAGCAAGGCTTGCAAAAACTGGCAGCGAGCTCGGGGATGGAGGTGGTGATCATCCGCCCACCTTTGGTATATGGGCCGGGAGTGAAGGCTAACTTTGCAGCGCTGATGCAGGCGGTGCAAGTGGGCAGGCCGCTCGCGCTGGGCGCGGTCAACAACCGGCGCAGCCTGATCGCTCTGGACAATTTGGTGGACTTCATCATGACTTGCATGGAGCATCCAAAAGCTGCCAACCAAACCTTTCTGGTGAGCGATGGCAACGACCTCTCAACGTCGGAGCTGGTGCGTGGGCTCGCGCGCGCAGCCGGTGTATCTGCGCGGTTGCTGCCGGTGCCGGTGTGGGCGCTTCAAGCCGGGGCCATGCTGCTTGGAAAAGAGGATGAAGTACAGCGCCTTTGCGGCAATTTGCAGCTGGACATTTCAAAGGCGCAACGCCTTTTGAACTGGCGCCCGCCCTTGGTGGTTGAGGAGGGCTTGCGACGGGCTGTTGCCGGAATGAAGCGTTGATGAAACGACTGTTTGATCTGGTTTTGGCCGCCTTGGCGGGAGTGGTGTTTTTGATTCCGCTGGTTGTGGTTGCAATCGCGGTGAGGATGACCTCAAAAGGGCCGGCGCTTTACTGGTCTGACCGGGTAGGGCGCAACAACCTGATATTCAAAATGCCGAAATTCCGGAGTATGCGACTGGACACGCCGGCGTTGGCCACGCATCTGCTACCCGATCCGGATTCTTACCTGACCCCCATTGGGAGTTTCCTGCGCAAGAGCAGCCTTGACGAGTTGCCGCAACTGTGGAGTATTTTGACGGGCGACATGAGTTTTGTCGGCCCGCGCCCGGCATTGTTCAATCAGCATGATCTGGTCGCGCAGCGCACCAGCGTTGGGGTTCATGGCCTGTTGCCGGGATTAACAGGGTGGGCACAGATTAACGGTCGCGACGAGCTGCCAATTCCACAAAAGGTCGCTCTGGACCTTGAGTATCTGCAGCAGCGTTCGCTTTTGTTTGATATAAAAATCATTATCTGGACAGCATTGAAGGTTATTCGGCGTGATAATGTGACGCACTAGAACAATAAGAAATTTGAGACTGCGGCTGTATAGGGGAGTTTTGTTAACTGAAAGTCCATGGCATGAGCGATCTGGTTGAGATTCAAAGTCAAATTGACAGGCTTCAAAAACAGGCAAGTGAAATTCGCGTGCGCGAGTTTGACAAAACGGTTCAGGAAATATTGGCGAAAATGAATGCTTTTGGCATTTCGCTGAAGGACCTGCAAACCAGGCAGCCCCCTGCCAAAAAAGGCAAGCGCGGCAGCGGCAAACCCAAAGGCGCAGTCAGAGCGCAGGGCGCAGCAGATACCAAGGTTAAATCGAAACGTGCAGGCACCGTAGTCGCGCCAAAGTTCCGGGGCCCCAATGGCGAGACCTGGAGCGGGCGCGGGCTGATGCCGCGCTGGCTGGCGGCACTGGTCGCACAGGGAAAAAACCGCGATGAGTTCGCGATTGGCAACGTTTGAGATGTGTGTCTGGCAGCCAGGGCCGATAAAAATTAACTTTTAAGTTAATAATTGGCTTGAAAAATACCGCCAATCATAAATTTACTCATAATATAGTGCTCTAGCCCTCGTATTGTATAGAAAGTTTGCTATTTTTAATATAGCAAATCACTTGTCTGGCTTTGACACTGTCCGGTTTTAACCGGGCATCAACCTCCAACCTCACCTCACCATGTCAGAACCTCTCAACATCGCGCCACGCGACAAGGCCGAAATATTGGCGCAGGCCTTGCCTTACATCCGCAAGTACCACGGCAAGACCCTGGTGATCAAGTACGGCGGCAATGCCATGACGGACCCGGCGTTGCAGGCGGACTTTGCGGAAGACGTGGTCTTGCTGAAGCTGGTGGGCATGAACCCGGTGGTGGTGCATGGGGGCGGCCCCCAGATCGAAAACGCGCTGAACCGTTTGGGTAAAAAGGGCCAATTCATCCAGGGCATGCGCGTGACTGATGCGGAGACGATGGAAGTTGTTGAGTGGGTTTTGGGTGGCGAGGTGCAGCAGGACATCGTCGGCCTCATCAACCAGGCTGGTGGCAAAGCTGTCGGCTTGACCGGGCGCGACGGCGCCATGATCCGTGCGCAGAAGCTCAAGATGATTGACAGCCAGGACCCGACCAAAGAGCACGACGTGGGCCAGGTCGGCGACATCGTGTCCATCGACCCCAGTGTGGTCAAAGCCTTGCAGGACGACGCGTTCATTCCGGTCATCAGCCCGATCGGTTTTGGCGAAGACAACGAAAGCTACAACATCAATGCGGACGTGGTGGCTGCCAAGCTGGCCATCGTCCTGAAGGCCGAAAAGTTGATGCTGTTGACCAATACGCCCGGCGTGCTGGACAAGGCTGGCAACCTATTGACGGACCTGACGGCGCGCCGCATTGACGAACTGTTTGCCGACGGCACCATCAGCGGCGGCATGTTGCCCAAAATCGCTGGCGCACTGGACGCTGCCAAGAGTGGTGTGAACGCGGTGCACATCATCGATGGGCGCGTGCCGCACGCCATGCTGCTCGAGATTCTGACCGATCAGGCCTACGGAACCATGATCCGCTCCCACTAGTCTGCGCTCCCAAAAATAGCGCGGGGCGTCGTGGCGTCGCAAGCACCATTGCCTCCGGCAAAACTCCGCGAAAACCCTTGGTAGGGCTATGCGAGAATCAAAATTACACTTCGCATCGCTCCATGCCTGACGCTGAAACATCTCCCGCCCCAGAGCTCCTGGATGGCACCCCCGCCGCCCAGATCCGCAAGCGACCCAAGCCGGGCGAGCGCCGTGTCCAAATTTTGCATGCCCTGGCGTCCATGCTGGAGCAGCCTGGGGTTGAACGCATCACCACAGCGGCCTTGGCGGCCCGCCTGGACGTCAGCGAAGCCGCGCTGTACCGCCACTTCGCCAGCAAGGCGCAGATGTTTGAAGGCCTGATCGAATTCATTGAGCAAAGCGTGTTTTCACTGGTCAACCAGATCGCAGAGCGCGAAGACGCGGCCAGTGCCACCGATGCACAGGCCGGCGCGCGCCAGGCGGGCAAACTGGTTGCCATGGTGATTCAATTTGCCGAGAAAAACCCCGGCATGACCCGCGTGATGGTGGGCGACGCGCTGGTATTTGAAAACGAACGACTGCAGCAGCGCATGAACCAGTTTTTCGACAAGTTTGAATCGACTTTACGGCAATGCCTGCGCGCGACCGCATTGCAAAACGGCTCCGGTCAACCCTCAGTGGATTCGCAAGTCAGCGCCTCGGTGCTGACGGCCTTCGTAGCCGGGCGACTGCAACGTTTTGCCCGCTCTGGCTTCAAGCGCTTGCCCTCAGAACATCTGGAAGGCAGCCTGGCGCTGATGCTTTAGGCCCATACCCAGTCGCGCTCACCAGTTCGAGAGCGTGCCGTCGTGCGCCAGCCGGTTCACCGGCAAATAGGCGCGCTGGTAGGGGTATTTGGCGGCCAGTGCCTCGTCAATTTCCACGCCATGCCCGGCCACTTCGCCAGGGAACATGAAGCCTTGTTTGAAGCTGTAGGCATGCGGAAAAACCTCGTCGGTGGCTTCGCTGTGCGGCATCAGTTCCTGAATGCCAAAGTTGGGCACCCAGGTGTCAAAGTGCAGCGCCGCACCCATGCAAACGGGTGAATTGTCAGTGGCGCCGTGGCAGCCGGTGCGCACCTGGTACAGCGCGGCAAAATCGGCGATGCGCCGCAGATGCGTGATGCCGCCGGCGTGCACCACGGTGGCGCGGATGTAGTCGATGAGCTGGTTCTGGATCAGATCCTTGCAGTCCCAAATGCTGTTGAAGATTTCACCCACCGCCAGCGGCGTGGTGGTGTGCTGACGGATGAGTTTGAAGGCTTCCTGATTCTCTGCCGGCGTGGCGTCCTCCATCCAGAACAGGTGGTAGGGCTCCAGTGATTTGCCCAAGCGCGCCGCCTCAATCGGCGTCAGGCGGTGATGCACGTCGTGCAGCAAGTGGAGGTCCGTGCCCACCGCATTGCGCACGGCCTCGAACAATTTGGGCGTGTGCAGCAGGTACTTCTCAGATGACCAGTCATGTTCGCTGGGCAAAGCTGCATCGGCGGGCTCGTACGTCCGCTGGCTGGTGCCAAGCCCTTTGGCCACGCCATACACCTTGTCCAACCCCGGCACACCGCTTTGGGCGCGAATGGCCTGGTAGCCCATTTCCTTGTAGCGCAACACTTCGTCCACTGTTTGCGCAATGTCTTTACCATTGGCGTGGCCGTAGACCATCACGCCCGTGCGGCTGCGCCCGCCGAGCAGTTGGTACAAAGGCAAGTTGGCGGCTTTGGCCTTGATGTCCCACAAGGCCGTGTCTACCGCCGCAATGGCGCTCATGGTGACCGGGCCGCGCCGCCAGTAAGCGCCCTTGTAGAGGTATTGCCAGATGTCTTCGATCTGGTGCGCGTCGCGCCCAATCAGGCAGGGAATCACGTGGTCGTTGAGGTAGCTGGCCACCGCCAGCTCGCGGCCGTTCAGGGTTGCGTCACCAATGCCGGTCAAGCCTTCATCGGTTTCGATTTTGAGCGTGACGAAGTTGCGCCCAGGGCTGCAGACAATGACGCGCGCGGCGGTGATTTTCATGATGATGGGAGGGGCACTGAATTGTGTTCACGGTTGAGCTGTGCCACGGCTGCGAGAACGCCTGTCTGTTCGATCTGCCCAAGCCAATGTTCAACCCGCAACAGCCAGGGGTTGCAGAAGGGCAACTGTTCTCCCCAAATGGCGGTGATGCGCCCCAGTACCTGCACGGTCGCAGCCGCGTTGCCGACGCTGGCCTGTGCCTGTGCCTGGAGCGCTTGGGCCATCGGATCGTTGATCGAGTAAGGCCGACCCAACTCGTCTACACCCCGCAGATACCGCATCCACGCCGCCGCGGCAAACGCCAGGCGCTCCATCGGCAAACCCTGTTGCAGGGCGCCGAGCACCGAAGGCGGCCAGCGCTGCGGAATTTTCTGCGAGCTGTCGGTCGCAATCTGGTGCACGCTGTGCTGCAAGGCGGGGTTGGCAAAACGCGCCAGCAAGGCATCGCGGTAGGCAGGCCAATCCGGGCGCTGCAATTGCGGGCCCACCTCCTTCGTCATGAGGTCCCGAATGAATTGATGAACTGCGGGCTGCCCGATGCAATCGCTGATCACCGGCAAGCCCGCCACCGCGCCGATGCACGCCATGGCCGAATGGCTGCCATTGAGCAAGCGCAGCTTGGCGTCTTCAAACGGGCTGACGTCGTCCACCACGGTGACGCCCACAGCCGCCAGCACCTCGGCATCCGTGGCATCGACAAACCGGCGCTCGATCACCCATTCCCAAAACGCCTCGGCGCCCAATGCTGCCTGGTCGGCCACACCCAGCGCCTGCCTTGCCGCTGCCAGACGCTCGGGCGTGGCCGCAGGGACGATGCGATCCACCATGCTGTTGGGAAAGGCGCAGTGGCTGTCGATCCAACCGGCCAGAGAATGTGTGGGCGCATCGGCGTTGACAAATTCTGGCGCCTGCGCCGCCTCCAAGCACAGCGCCTGCAACTTGCGGCCATTGTGGGAGAGGTTGTCGCACGAGGCCAGCGTCAGCCCGCCAAGGCCAGCCTCTCGGCGCGCTGCCAGGCCCTGCACCAGCAGCTTGGCCAGCGCCGGGCCGTAGCCCTTTTCGGTGACTGTTAGCGTGACCCAACGGGTGGCTGGTGCGGAGATCGCCGAAATCACTTCGCCGGGTTCGCGCGCCGCCACACAAGTACGCCAGATCGACCCACTGACTTGCCAGCCCACGCCCGCGCTGCTGGCGATTTGCACGGCGTACAGGCCGTCCTGCAGGCGCATCGCATCGGCCAGCAGCGGGTTCTGCATAGCCACGCCCAGAACGCCCCAACGCGCATCGCCCCGGCGCAGCAAGGCGTCAAACACCAGCGCCTGATGGGCCCGGTGAAAGGCCCCCAGCCCGAGGTGCACCACACCGATGGTGCCGTTGCGCGGGTAAGGCGGCAGCTGGATTTTTGCGCCAGCAAGTGCGCCATCGCCACGCGCCAGTTCGTTCTTCAACGATTCACTATTCAATATCATGGGCGATATGAACTTGTGTCATGAAAGGCATGGTTTTACGAAAATCCGGCAAAAATGACAAAATAGGCCTCTAGCCCCCGGTTCATATAAATAGTTTGCTATTATTTCAGGAATTCATTGATGTCGATTGAACGCATGAAACTTCAATCCGCCAGCGCCACGCCCACCTTGGCGCCCGCTGCCACAATCTCCGCCCAGGTTTGCGCATCCACCGTGATGCCGTCCACGTTGCGCAAGGCGCGGCAAGCGCGTTCCGGCTCGCCAGCAATCTGCACCGCGTCAAACCCCGGTGCAGCCGGCCCGCCCTGCAGCCAGTCGACAAAGGCCACGGCCTCCTGCTCAAAACGGGCCTGCGTGCCTAGCTGTGACGGGTCAATCAACACCGTCAACATGCCGTTGATGACGGCGCGCACCGACGTGTCGGTTGGCTTGTGCCAGGTGCCGCTGCCCGTCAATGCGCCGCCCAGCAATTCGCAGGCGACGGCCATGCCGTAGCCCTTGTGTTCGCCAAACGTCATCAGCGCGCCGAACAGGCCATTGCTTTGCGGCACCACCACCACGCCGGGGTCGGTGGTGGGGTTACCGTGCTCATCAATCAGCGTGCCGGGCTCGACCTGCACCCCCTTGTTGTGTGCGACACGCATCTTGCCCTGCGCCACTCGGCTGGTGGCAAAGTCCAAAATGAAGGGTTCCCGATTCTTCAATGGCACGCCAATGCAACAGGGGTTGGTACCAAACCGGCCATCCGCCCCGCCCCACGGTGCCACCACAGGGCGCGACAGGACGTTGACGAAATGCATGGAAACCAAACCCTTGGCGACGGCCATTTCCGCGAAGTGTCCGATGCGCCCCAAATGGTGCGCATTGCTCAGGCTCAAAATGCAACTGCCCTGCTGGAGTGCACGCGCCATGCCAAGCTCCATCGCCTGTTCACCCACAACCTGGCCGTAGCCGCGTTGGCCATCCAGCGACAGCATCGCGCCCAAATCCAGATCAGCTTTTACGCCGGTGTTGGGCTTCAAGCCGCCTTCGAGCACCGCGTCGATATAGCGTGGCAACATGCCCACGCCGTGAGAATCGTGGCCGCTTAAATTGGCCATCACCAGGTTGCTGGCGACGGTTTGCGCCTCCGCCGCCGAACTGCCTGCGGCGACAAAAATACGTGCGGCCTGTTCTTGCAGGTGTTGCGCTGAGATGGTCTTTTCCATGGATTTTCCTCTTTACATCACCGCGCCGAGCTGCCATGGCACGAATTCATTTTGGCCGTAACCGTGTTTTTCGCTCTTGCTCAAACTGCCCGAGGCAGTAGCCAGCACCAGCTCAAAAATGCGCTGCCCCATTTCAGCCACCGACGCAGTGCCGTCCACGATCTCGCCGCAGTTGATGTCCATGTCTTCTTCCTGCTTGCGCCACAAATTGCTGTTGGTCGCCAGCTTGCGCGAGGGCGACGGCGCGCAGCCGAAGGCCGAGCCGCGACCCGTCGTGAAGCAGATCATGTTGGCGCCACCTGCCACCTGCCCCGTGGCGCTGACCGGGTCGTAACCCGGCGTGTCCATGTAGACAAAGCCTTTGGCGGCAACGTGTTCGGCGTATTCGTAGACCGCCTCCAGATTGCTGGTGCCTCCTTTGGCGACGGCGCCCAGGGATTTCTCCAGAATCGTCGTCAGGCCACCGGCCTTGTTGCCGGGCGACGGGTTGTTGTTCATCTCGCCTTCGTTGATCTCGGTGTAGTGCTCCCACCATTTGATGCGGCTGATGAGCTTCTGCGCAATGTCAGGCCGTACCGCGCGGCGCGTGAGCAGATGTTCAGCACCATAAATTTCAGGAGTCTCCGACAAGATCGCCGTGCCGCCATGCGCCACCAGCAAATCCACCGCCGCACCCAGCGCCGGGTTGGCGCTGATGCCGCTGTAACCGTCGGAGCCGCCACATTGCAGGCCGATGGTGATGTGCGATGCGCTGCACGGCTCGCGTTTTGACAGGTTGGCGGTGGGCAGAAATTCATTGATCAACGCGATGCCCTTTTCCACCGTTTTGCGGGTGCCACCGCTGTCCTGAATGTTGAACACCTTGAGCGTTTCGCCCTCACGCAGGCTGCTCTTGGAAAGCCAGGCGCTGATCTGGTTGCTCTCACAGCCCAGGCCCACCACCAGCACGGCGCAGAAATTGGCGTGGGTGGCGTAACCCGCCAGCGTGCGCTGCAGCACCTGCAAGCCCAGTCCCTCGCTGTCCATGCCGCAGCCGCTGCCATGGGTGAGCGCAATCACGCCATCAACATGGGGGAAATCGGCCAGCGCCTCGGGGCGGTTGAGTTTTGAGAAGTGGTCTGCAATCGCGCGCGCAGCCGTGGCCGAGCAGTTGACCGACGACAGCACGCCGATGTAGTTGCGCGTGGCCACTCGGCCATCGGCACGTTTGTAGCCCATGAAGGTCGCTTCGCGGCGCGGCGTTGGTGGCTTGACATCAACCCCAATGGCGTAGTCGCGCGCAAAGTCGCCCTTGGCCTCACCCATCCACAAGTTGTGGGTGTGCACATGCTCGCCCGGTGCAATGGTTTTGCTGGCAAAGCCGATGATCTGGTTGTAGCGGCGCACCGGTTCGCCAACTGCAATGGCGCGCGTGGCGACTTTGTGGCCTGCCGGGATCAGGCCCTTGACGGAAATGTCTTCAACGGTGGTGCCGCCCACAAGCTGGGTTCGGGCGATCAGTACATCGTCGGCGGGGTGGAGTCGAATGAATGGATTCATGTGAGCAGCAAAGCAGAAAAAATTGGGACAAAAATTCTCATTGGTAAACCAGCCGGGGCA
>JANMCB010000301.1:0-1950 GCA_031360805.1 Rhodoferax sp. | reverse complement strand
AGCGCCAGCACGGCGGACAGCGCTGCGGGCAGGTGGCGCATGGCTTTGAGGTGGCGGATTTCGTCGCCGGCGCTCAAATGGCCCCGCGTTTTGGCCAGTGTCAAGGTCAGCAAAAACAGCCCGGCCAATTGCGCGGTGAAGGCCTTGGTGGAGGCCACACCAATCTCGATGCCTGCCCGGGTGATGTAGGCCAGCTCGCACTCGCGGACCATGGCGCTGGTGGCCACGTTGCAAACGGTCAGCGTGTGGTTCATGCCCAGGCCCTGGGCGTGGCGCAGCGCGGCCAGCGTGTCGGCGGTTTCGCCCGACTGCGTGATGGTGACCACCAGGGTTTTGGGGTTGGGCACCGATTCGCGGTAGCGGTATTCGCTGGCCACTTCGACTTGCGTTGGTATTTTGGCAATGCTCTCCAGCCAGTACTTGGCGGTGCATCCGCTGTAGTAGCTGGTGCCACAAGCCAAGATCAAGACCGAGTCAATGTTTTTGAATATTTTTGCTGCCGATGCTCCACCTTCCTGCGCTACGAACAGGTCCGGCACGATGCCTTCAACGCCTTCCAGCGTATCGGCAATGGCGCGTGGCTGCTCAAAAATCTCTTTTTGCATGTAGTGGCGATACGGCCCCAACTCGGCAGCGCCGCTGTGGGCGTGCACAGTTTTGACAGGGCGCTTCTCTGCCGGCACGGCTTTGTGCGCTTTGTCGACCAGCCAGTATTTGCCCAACTGGACGTCCACCACGTCGCCTTCGTCCAGGTAAACGATCTGGTCGGTCACGCCGGCCAGCGCCATCGCATCGCTGGCCAGAAAATGCTCCTGGCCGTCCTTGCCCACGCCCAAAATCAGGGGCGAGCCGGCCCGCGCGCCAATCAGCCGATGCGGCTCGTCCTTGCAAAACACCGCAATCGCATAGGCGCCCTGCAATTGTTTGACGGCGGCCTTCACGGCTTCAAAAATGTCGCCGTCGTACAGGCTGTCGACCAGGTGGGCGATGACTTCCGTGTCGGTCTGGCTCAGGAAGGCGTAGCCGCGCGCCTTGAGCTGTGCGCGCAATTCGTCGTGGTTTTCGATGATGCCGTTGTGCACCAAGGCCACACGGCCGGGGCGTGTTTCGATGGTTTGTGCGGCACTTGCGCTTGCTTCATCGCTCTTGATGCTGCTTTTGACCCCAGCTTTGACGCCCGCAGCGGCCTTTGTGGCGGTGCCGGTGAACACCGATTCTGGGCCGTGGCTGAAATGCGGGTGTGCGTTGTGCACCGCTGGCGCGCCGTGGGTGGCCCAGCGGGTGTGCGCAATGCCAAGCCGTCCTTCCAGATGGGTGGAGGCCACCTGTTCCATCAGCTCGGCCACGCGTGACGTGCTGCGGGCACGTTGCAGGCCCGCAGGCTGCTTCGGGCTGCGACCGTCCCCATACACCGCCACCCCGCAGGAGTCATAGCCACGGTACTCCAGGCGCTGCAGGCCCTGCACCAGAATGGGAACGATGTTGCGGGTAGAGACTGAGCCGACGATGCCACACATAAACTTCTCCAAATAAACAAGTGCCGCAATGCTAAAACCAACGCAAAATAATATGCTGTTGATATTTCACACTTTTTGGACTTTAATTTCAAAACTATTCGTTAAAGACTATATATTTCAAAATGTCAAAAAATTCGGAACAAATAGCGCTTGATTCGACGGACTTGCTCATCCTGGAGCAACTGCAAAACGACGCGTCCGTGACCAATCAGGTGCTGGCCGAGCGGGTTTTTACCTCGCCTCCCACCTGCTTGCGCCGTGTCAAGCGGCTGAGGGACGCGGGCTTGATCGAGCGTGAAATTGCGATTTTGAGCGTCGACAAACTGGCGCCTTTGCTGGGCCACGGACTCACGGCGATTGTCGAAATCACGCTGGATCGGCAGGATGCGCAGAACCTGGCCGCCTTTGAGCAGCGCGTGGCAACCGACCAGGC
>JANMCB010000283.1:0-11356 GCA_031360805.1 Rhodoferax sp. | reverse complement strand
CGCGCCAGCAGGTTGGCGGTACCGGTGCCAAACAGCGACTCTTCGTGAATGATCATGACCGTTTTGGCGGGCTTCCCGGCTGCCGTGTTGAGCACATGCAGATTGGCCACCGCCACCTCGGCGCACTTGCGGTAGCCCGGGCCAAAGCGGAAAGTGTTCTTCAGGCCGCGTTCCACAATTTGATCGGCCACACCGACGTCCACCACATGCGCCAGGTTGTATTTGGCGGCAGCTTGCGTGGTGGCCAGACAAATGGCCGATGCGAAGGCACCCACCACGGCGGATACACCTGCCTCGTTCATCTTCTCGATCTCGGCCGTACCCGCTTGCGGGGTGGACTGGGCATCACCCAAAAGCGCCTCCAGTCGGGTGCCACCCAACGACCTGATGCCGGTTTTGTTGATGTCTTCAATGGCCATCAGCGCACCTTCCCGGCATTGCTGGCCAGAGTAGGCCAACGCCCCAGTGACTGGATGCAGCACGCCGATCTTGATTGCTTTGGCTTGCGCGCCACCGACCAGCGGAAACGCCAGTACCGACGCAGCGGCGGCGGACTGCGCCACAAACTGGCGGCGGGTTGATGCGGTTTTGGAAATGTCGCTGGCAATGGGGCTGGATGGTGCGTTCACGGTTTTCTCCTTGGGGTTTCAGTTAAATTGAGCCGACAAATCCTGGCTGACCCACACCTTGGCATCAATGCTGCCAACGCGCGAGAGTTGCATTTCGTATTCATAGCGGTCGGGGCGGTACAGGCCGTGCAACCATTGAATGGGGCGATCCTTGTCGTCAAAGATCAGCCGCCGCACTGCCAGCAGGGCCGAGCCAACGGCGATGTCCAGATGCCCTGCAACCTGTGCATCAGCCAACCTGGCCGATAAGGTTTGCCGCGCCCGACCCACCCTCACACCCGCCTCTTCCAGCAACACGAGAATCGGCTTGCTGGCCAGTTCGCGCCGGCCAAACGCCCTTGCAATGTCACCGGGCACAAAGGTCGTGATGTGGGACAGTGGGCCCGCTTTGGTACTGCGCACCCGAATGGCTTTGTGCACCCGCGCGCCCTGCGAAATCTGCAGCGCCTCGGCAACCGGCAACGGTGCCGCGATGGTCTGGACGTCGAGCACCTTGACCGAGGTCTGCAAACCCATGGTGACGAGGTTTTCGAGCAAACCAGACAAACGCGCCCGCTTGCCGTTTGCGCCAAAGGCGGCTGCGTTGGAGGCGTTTTTGCCCAACGGATCAGCCGGGGCGATGGCGCGGGTGCCCCGCCCTGGTTCACGCGCAATCAAGCCTTCGCTGGCGAGGCGTTCCAGCGCGCGGCGTACGGTGACGCGGGCAACGCCAAACTGCTGCATCAAGCTGAGTTCGCCGGGCAGACCGTTCTCAAACCGGCCTTCGCTCAACTGCTCACGAAGCACCAGATAGATCTGGTGGTACTTGGTCATGGGCATGGCGTGCAGCATGTCTGAATGCTACAAAAGGTCTTATTGTTCTGTCAATAGGACATTTATTTGGGTTTGGAGTTTTTTTGGAAATTTGATATCTCCAGTGATATTAAAACTCTTGCTTTGCCTTGGTTTTAATCAAGTTTATCGATTAAATATGGCTCTAGCCCTCGTATTATATAAATAGTTTGCTATTTTTTTAGAATCTACCTCGGACACCGCTGGCCCTGGATCGAAATCCAAACCACGCATGCGCTCAAGTCGATCAAAAAGGCAGGGCATTCCTCGGTACAAATTGACACGAGCTATCCAGTTCAGTACACTAATAACCATTCGGTCATTAAAATGCTCCCACCCGCCAACTCCTCCAAAGAAAGCATGCTGGCCAGCGCCAAGCGTGAGCGGCGCAAAGATGCGCGCCCTGGCGAACTGCTGGACGCCGCTTTGGACCTGTTTGTCGAAAAAGGCTTTGCCGCCACCCGCGCGGAGGAAGTCGCGCAGCGCGCAGGCGTGTCCAAAGGCACGCTGTTTCTCTACTTCGCCACCAAGGAAGACCTGTTCAAGGCTGTGGTGCGAAACAACATCACCAGCCATTACCCGGCCTGGCATGAGGCACTGCAGACCTTCAACGGCAGCACGGCCGACATGTTGCGCCAATGTGTGCAGGGGTGGTGGGCCAGTGTGGGCTCGACCAAGGCCTCTGGCATCAGCAAGCTGATGGTGACCGAAGGCGCCAATTTCCCGGACCTGTGCGAGTTCTACCGGCTGGAGGTGATTGAGCCGGGCAACGCACTGGTTCAGGGCATTCTCCAGCGTGGCATTGATCGGGGCGAGTTTGGCCCCATCGACATGAAGTACGGCATCTACGCGGTGCTGGCGCCCATGCTTTTCATCGTGCTTTGGAAACATTCATTCGAAAAAACCCTGTCCGGTGGGGCAATTCTGGTGCCCGAAGACTACCTGGCCGCGCAGGTTGAAACCCTGCTGAATGGCTTGTGCCTGCCTGAGGCGCGCAAAGTGAAATAGGCCGAAGTCCCGAACACTTTGCCTATCCAATTCAAAATCCACTCCCGAAAAAACCCTGACCATGAAATCCTGGATGAAATGGGCGCTTGGCGCCATCGCGGTGGCCTTGCTGGCCTTTGGCATTGTCCGTACGCTTTCCGCCCGCAATGCAAAACAAGCCGCGACTGCGGCCCTTGCCGCGCAACCCGTGCAGGCGACCATTGAACTGGTTGCCGCCGATGTCGTACAGGTCAAAACCCGGTTGCTGGCGCAGGGGCTTGCCCTGTCCGGCGCGCTCAAAGCGGTGAATTCGGCATTTATCAAGGCCCGTGTGCCGGGTGAACTGCAGGGGCTGACGGTGCGCGAAGGCGATTTGGTCAAAGCCGGTCAGACCGTGGCCAGAGTTGACGCCACCGAGTACGCTTCGCGCGTCAAACAGGCGCAGGAGCAGGCGGATTCGGCCAAAGCACAGATCGAAATCGCCCAGCGCCAGTTTGACAACAACCGCGCGCTGGTTGACCAGGGCTTTATCTCCAAAACAGCGCTGGACACCTCCAGCAGCAACCTGGTGTCGGCCCAGGCGAATCACAAAGCGGCGATGGCCAGCGTTGAAGTGGCACGAAAATCCGTTGAAGACACGGTTTTGCGCAGCCCCATTTCGGGCGTTGTTTCGCAGCGTTTGGCGCAGCCTGGCGAGCGCGTGGGCATTGACGCCCGCGTGCTGGAAATCGTTGACCTGAGCCGGCTTGAGCTTGAAGCCGCCATCAGCGCGGCTGACTCGGTGGACGTTGCCGTGGGGCAGTCCGCCAGTCTGCAAATTGAGGGCGCAAGCCAAACCGTAACCGGCCGCGTGGTGCGCATCAACCCCAGTGCACAGGCGGGAAGCCGCAGCGTGCTGCTTTACCTGGCAATTGCCAACCCGGCCGGCTTGCGCCAGGGCCTGTTCGCGCAAGGTACTTTGGGTACCGCGCAGCGGTCCATGCTGACGGTGCCATTGACGGCGGTACGAACCGACAAGCCCGCGCCCTACGTTCAGACCATTGAGAATCGGCAGGTGGTGCAGCGCACGGTGGAGCTGGGTCCGCGCGGCGATGCAGACGGCGAACTCATGGTGGGCATCACTGGCGTCGCCGAAAACACGTTCGTGATCCGCGGTGCCTTGGGTGCCCTGCGCGCGGGAACAACCGTCAAATTCAGCGACAGTGCCGTGCCGGCAGCTGGCGCTTCCAACACCGCCCCCAATTCAGCTTCGGTGCCTTTGGTGTCGACAGCGCTGGCTGCTTCTGCCGCCAAGTGATCCGGACGCACTATGTGGTTTACCAAAGTCAGTCTTAAAAATCCGGTGTTTGCCACCATGGTCATGCTGGCCCTGGTGGTGCTGGGTCTGTTCTCATTGCAGCGCCTGCAAGTTGACCAGTTTCCGAACATCGACTTTCCGGTGGTGGTGGTGATTGCCGACTACCCCGGCGCATCGCCGACGATTGTTGAGAGTGAAGTTTCCAAGAAAATCGAAGAAGGCGTTAACTCCATTGCGGGCAACAAAGCGCTGACCTCGCGCAGCTACGAAGGCCAGTCGGTCGTCGTAATCGAGTTCGGCCTGCACATTGATGGCCGCAAGGCAGCCGAAGACGTGCGGGAGAAAGTGGCGGCGATCAAACCACTCTTGCGCACCGAAGTTAAAGAACCGCGCGTGCTGCGGTTTGATCCTTCCGCCCGATCCATCTGGTCAGTTGCTGTGTTGCCAGATGCAACTTCCGGCGCCAAGCCACTAACTGCAATTGAACTGACCAACTGGGCCGAGCAGACTTACAAAAAGCGCCTTGAAAATGTACGTGGTGTAGGGTCTGTCACGGTGGTGGGTGGCACCAAGCGCGAAATCAATATCTACCTGAACCCGCAGGCGCTGGAGGCGTTTGGCGTCACGCCGGATCAGGTCGTTGCGGCGGTACGCAATGAGAACCAGGACTTGCCCGTGGGCGCGATTCGCTCGACCGAGCAGGAGCGCGTGATACAAATTGAAGCGCGCATGCAGCGACCGGAGGATTTCGGCAAGATCATCGTCGCGCGCAAAGGTGCTGCTGCTGGCCAGAATGGCGGCGGTGCACCGGTGCGCCTGGAACAGGTGGCCCGCGTGGCCGATGGCGCGCAAGAGGTCGAAAGCCTGGCGCTGTACAACGGCCAGCGCACCTTGCTGCTCAACGTGCAGAAGTCGCAGGACGAAAACACCATTGCCGTGGTGGATGGCCTGCAAAAGGCCATGGCCGAGATGCAAAAGGCCCTGCCCCCCGGCGTTCGGCTGGAGCAGATCACCGATGGCTCGCGCCAGATCCGCACCTCGGTCAACAACGTGCGCCGAACGCTGATTGAAGGCGCGTTGCTCACGGTTCTGATTGTTTTCCTGTTCCTGAATTCGTGGCGCTCCACGGTCATCACCGGGTTGACGCTGCCCATCGCCATCATTGGCACATTTCTGTTCATGAACCTGTTTGGCTTCACCATCAACATGATCACGTTGATGGCCCTGAGCCTGTGTGTCGGCCTGCTGATTGACGATGCGATTGTGGTGCGCGAGAACATCGTGCGCCATGTGCAGATGGGCAAATCGCCCTACCAGGCTTCGCTGGACGGCACGCAGGAGATCGGGCTGGCGGTGCTGGCCACCACGCTGTCCATCGTGGCGGTATTTCTGCCGATTGGCTTCATGGGCGGCATCATTGGCAAGTTCTTCCACGAATTTGGCATCACCATCGTGGCCGCCGTGCTGATCTCGATGTTTGTGAGCTTTACGCTGGACCCGATGCTCTCCAGCATCTGGCATGACCCCAGCATCGCAGCGCATGGCCGCACCGGGCCACCGGTGACGCTCTACGACAAAACCATTGGCCGCGTGACGGGCTGGTTTGACCGCGCAACCGAAGCGATGGCCAACAGCTACCAGGACATCTTGCGCTGGTCGCTCAAACACAAGCTGGCCACGGTGGGCCTGGCCGTGGCGATTTTTGCCGGCAGTATTTTCATGGTGCCGCTCCTGGGCACAGAGTTCGTTCCGAAGGGTGACTTCTCGGAGACCTCGCTGTCATTCAATACACCGGTGGGCTCATCGCTGGAGGTGACCGAGGCCAAGGCGCGCCAGGTTGAGGCGATCATCCGGGAATTCCCCGAGGTGCGCTACACACTGGCCACCCTCAACACCGGCAATGCGCAGGGCAAAATTTACGCCAGTGTTTACGTGCGCCTGGTGGACCGCAAAGACCGGCAGCTCAGTGTCGATGCCATGTCGGTGGCGCTGCGCGCTCGCCTGAAACAGGTGCCTGGCATCACCGTGACGCACGTCGGTCTGCTGGATGCGGTGGGCGGGCAAAAGCAGATTCTGTTCTCCATCAAAGGGGCAGACACAGCCGAGCTCGAAAGGCTGGCGCAACAGGCCCTGACCAAGATTGCCAATGTGCCTGGCCTGGTGGACGTGGACTCCAGCATGAAGCCGAACAAGCCGACGCTGGACGTTGAAATCCGCCGCGATGTCGCCTCCGACGCGGGCCTGTCGGTCGCGCAGATCGGCAGCGCCCTGCGCACACTGGTCGCCGGGCAAACCGTGGGCACCTGGCGCGCACCGGACGATCAGACTTACGACGTCAACGTGCGCCTGGCCCCACAGGCACGCAACAGCCCGCAGGATATGGACCAGGTGCCGTTCACGGTTGGCACCAATGCCGATGGCAGCCCGCGCATTGTGCGCCTGAACCAGGTGGCGCGGGTGCGTGAATCAACCGGCCCCAACCAGATCAACCGGCGGGACTTGACGCGTGAAGTGGCCATCAGCGGCAATGTTTCAGGCCGCTCGGCGGGCGAGGTGTCTGCCGACATCAAAACGGCCATGGACACCATCACCATGCCGCCCGGCTATGCCTACCAGTTCAGTGGCTCCACCAAGGACATGGCCGAGGCCTTTGGCTACGCCATCTCCGCCCTGGTGCTGGCGATTGTCTTTATCTACATGATTCTGGCCAGCCAGTTCAAGAGCTTTTTGCAGCCACTGGCGCTGATGACGGCGCTGCCGCTGACCCTGATTGGTGTGGTGCTGGCGCTGATGCTGTTCAACTCCACGCTGTCGATGTTCTCGGTGATCGGTGTGGTGATGCTGATGGGCCTGGTCACCAAGAACGCCATCTTGCTGGTTGACTTTGCGATCCGCTCGCGCCAGCCCTTTACCAACGACCAGGGCGAGCTGGTGCCCGGCCTGAACCGGCACGATGCCCTGCTGCTGGCCGCCCGGGTGCGCCTGCGGCCCATCCTGATGACCACGCTGGCCATGATTTTTGGCATGGTGCCGCTGGCCTTTGCGCTGACCGAGGGCTCCGAGATGCGTGCGCCGATGGGCCAGGCCGTGATTGGCGGGGTGATCACCTCGTCGCTCCTGACACTCGTCGTGGTGCCTGTCGTCTACTGCTACATGGACGATCTGGCGAACTGGCTGGCACGCCTGTGGGCGCCAAAGCGGGCAGATGTCGTTCAGCCGGTTCAGGCCAAGTAAAATCCCGCGTT
This sequence comes from Rhodoferax sp., assembly GCA_031360805.1. Taxonomy (GTDB): domain Bacteria; phylum Pseudomonadota; class Gammaproteobacteria; order Burkholderiales; family Burkholderiaceae_C; genus JANYCG01. The sequence goes on along the minus strand of JANMCB010000283.1, from coordinate 4,367 downwards.
AAGCGCAATTCGCCGCTGGAGAACATAGAAGATGAACCTGGAACTTGCCCGCTTCAACATGATTGAGCAGCAAATACGCCCTTGGGACGTGCTGGATGCCAATGTGCTGCACCTGCTGGCCGTGGTCAAACGTGAAGACTTTGTGCCCCTGGCACACAAGGCACTGGCATTTGTTGACATGGAAATCCCGTTGACCGCGCCCGCAGACGATGCCCTGCGCCTGGGCCAGTGCATGCTGGCACCGCGCGTGGAAGCCCGCATGTTGCAGGACCTGGGCGTTCAAAAGCACGAAAAGGTGCTGGAGATTGGTGCTGGCAGTGGCTACATGGCGGCCCTCCTTGCGCACCGTGCACAGCGTGTGATTACCCTTGAAATCGATGCCGCTCTTGCCGCGCAGGCGCGGATCAACCTGCAAAAAGCGGGAATCCACAACGCCGAGGTGCGCCATGCCGACGGTGCCAAAGGCGCGCCGGTTGAAGGCCCGTTTGACGTCATCGTGCTCAGTGGCTCTGTGACGGAAGTGCCGCACGCGCTTCTGGCGGCACTCAAAACCGGAGGTCGTCTGGCGGCCATTGTGGGTGACGAGCCGATGATGCGCGCCACGTTTGTGACCCGCTTGAGCGACACTGATTACCGCACCGAGCAGCCGTGGGACACCGTTGCCGCAAAGCTTGCCAATTTTCCGCAGCGCTCACGGTTTACGTTCTAGGCGCCTTTCACGTTCAACGATTTTTCAGGCGCCCTACTGCCCATGATTGCACAAATTCGCCCTCGCCAATTCTCCGCCTGGCTGCAAACTGCCAGTGCCGATGGCGCCCCCGTGGTGCTGGACGTGCGCGATGCCCTGGAGCTTCAAGCCGCCGCCATCAAGCCCGATGGTTTCACCGTGACCGCGATTCCGATGGCAGACATCCCCGCTCGCATCGCCGAGCTGGACCCCACGCAACCCGTCGCCTGCCTGTGCCACCACGGCGTTCGCAGCCAGCGCGTGGCGGCGTTCCTGGAGGCCCGTGGGTTTACCAACGTCGTCAACATGGCCGGTGGCATTGAGGCCTGGTCCAATGAGCTTGACCCGTCGGTCGCCCGCTATTGAGCCGGCCGCACCTTTGTCCAAAGACCTTCAAAGTCCCCCATCATTTGCAGACCACCCTTCGATCCGCAACTTTCAACTCCCAACAACCAAACCTATGACTAATTTGCGCCTACTTGCCCCGTTTGTTGCAATCAGCGCCATGATGGCCATGCCTGTTCAGGCGCAGAGCCTGATCACGCTGTATGACTCGGCATTGGGGTTTGACTCGGCGTTCCAGTCGGCCAAAGCCCAGCTGGACGCCAACCAGTACCGGGCCGAGCAGGCGCGGGCCGGTTTGCTGCCCAGGGTCGCCCTGGCGGCTGGCGCGTCCACGTCCTTTCTGTCTCTCGGCCCCGATATTGGCCCCAAGACCGATCGCGGCTACAGCGCGTTCAGTGCGGCCGTGAACGCCTCGCACCCCCTGTATGGCCCCGTCAACCAGGTGAACTTTGACCTTGCCAAGAAGACGCTGGACCAGGCACTGGCACAACTCGCGCTGGTTGAGCAGGACCTGGTGGTGCGCGTCTCCCAGGCTTACTTTGACGTGCTGGCTTCTCAAGACAGTTTGACCTTTGTTCAGGCGCAGAAGGCCGCTGTGGCCGAGCAACTGGCATCTGCCAAACGCAACTTTGAAGTGGGCACCTCCACCATCACCGACACCCGCGAGGCGCAGGCCCGTTTCGATCTGGTCCGTGCGCAGGAGATCGCCGCCGAAAACGACCTTCGCGTCAAGAAGTTGACGCTGGACCAGGTGGTCGGAAAACTCGAAACACGGCCCCAGCCCGTGGCACTGCCGTTGGCGTTGCCGCCGGTGATTCCAGCCGACGTCAACCTGTGGGTGCAGCAGTCGCAGGAGATGCACCCCAGCGTACGGCTGGCCCAGATTGGCCTGGATGTCGCTCTTTTGGAAACCGCCAAGGCGCGCGCGGCCGAGAAGCCCACAGTGGACCTGGTCGGCAATTACGGCACCTTGCGCAACCAGGACGGCAGCGCGTCATCGCCGGTTGGCGCCTGGTCCAATTCGGCCACCATCGGCGTCAATTTCAACCTGCCGATCTACACCGGCAATGCGGTGCAAAACCGCATCAGGGAAACGCTGGCGCTGGAAGAAAAATCACGCAGCGACCTCGAAGGCGCCCGGCGCGGCGTAGCGCAGGCCACCCGCGCCACCTACTACGGCCTGCTGTCGGGCCAGGGACAGGTGCAGGCGCTGGAGGCGGCCGAAATCTCAAGCCAGAGCGCGCTGGACGCCAACAAGCTTGGCTACCAGGTGGGCGTGAGGATCAACATTGACGTGCTCAACGCCCAAAGCCAGCTGTTCCAGACCAAACGTGATCTGGCCAAAGCCAGGTATGACGTGCTGGTAGGCGCACTGCGGCTGCGTCAGGCCAATGGCACGCTCAAGGCGGAAGACCTGCAGCGCATTGATGCATTGCTGGTGAAATGAGCTAAAAATTAACTCGCAGGTTAATTTTTAGCGTCAATTCACCTGAAATTCGCAAAAAAACCGATTAAATTGGCATCTAGCCTTCGTATTATATAGATAGTTTGCTATTTATATGGTAGCATTTTTGAAAACTTCAAAGTGGCGAGAGCAGGCCCCATTGGCGCAGAAAAAATCGGGTCATGCCGGCGAATGGCTGGTCGTCGCGGGCCGCAGCGATCAGGCGGACACGGGCCTTCATGCGGATGTCTTCATGCTGCGTCTCCTGGATCACCAGGGCAAAGCCTTCGATGCGGTCGTATTGCGGGTAGCGAAGGCGCCTGAGCTCCTCCCGGTTCAGCCCCAACAGCTTTTCGCAGGCCTGCACGGCCAGTTTTGACGCGGCGTTGCCAGGCAGCGCCACCAGGGTGACTTCCTGGTTGATGGCATCCACCTGCCAGGCCAGCAGCGCTTCCGGCTCGTCAATGTACGGGTGCAGCAAATCGGCTTTCTCCTTGCCCCACAGCGTGCGCAATTCAGCCTTCTGGCTGACGCCCGGGTTGGGACAGAGTTGCCCGGCAAGCTCCAGCAGTTTGGCGGCTGCGGGCCGCGTGGCTGGCAGCTTCTTCGGCGGCTTCAGCGGCGGGGCTTTCACGTCAAAACGATCGCCTTTGAATATCTGGTTGCAGATCTGGCAGGCATAGCTGTAGTTGTCATAGGCGTACGCCAGCCACCAGTAGCTGCTTTTGGGGCGAAAGTGTTCGACGTCGCCATGCGTCACCACCGCCGTGGGGGCTTCACAGTAGGCGCACTTGTTGAACGATTCCTTCTTCAGGTTGGCCTTGGCCGCGCCCCAGATTTGCAGCGCTTTCTGGTCGTTGAAGGGCACTGCACCGGCATTGTCATAAAACGAGGTGAGCAGTACTTTCATGGACTGCTTGAGCCCCGCACCGACAAACTTGGCAGGGATGTCAGCGGTGCGCCGTTGCAGTGCAATCATGTCGCTTTGCCTTTGCCGACGCGCAAGGCGGCATTGCTGATGCGCTCGCCCATGTTCTGGCGCAGCTTTTCCAGGTTGAGCTGCGGCACGGCACCACCGCTGGACCGCGCAATGGCCTGGGTCAATTCGGCTGACGCCTTGAGCTGGTGCTGCATCGCCACCGGTAAACTGTCCAGGGGCGAGAGTTGCGCCAGCTCGGTGCGCTCTGGCGTGCTCAACCGCGCAGGCGCACTGCGCGCCAGCGAGCGCAGCGCCTGTACCCGGTTTGAATCTGCCGACTCAACGCCAAACAGCGGCGCCATCACCTGATTCAGCGTGAGCTGACTCGGGTCGCCCTGCATGCTGCGAAGGCCCGCGCCCCCCGAAGGCGAAGACCGCTCGACCACATACAGCTCACCCGCGCGCATCTGCTGCGCCACTAAAGGCGCGTGCGACGTGGCGATGAGTTGCAAGTTGGGAAGCGCATCCGCGAGCAGGTCGGGAAGCAACCGCTGCCAGGACGGGTGCAAGTTCAAACCCAGGCCGTCAATCAGCAGCACCCCGCGGGCAGTCAACGGCGCTTTGGCACCCGGTTGCATGGCATCAATGCGCAGCAGCACATCGGCACACCAGGTGGCCATGGCCTGGTGACTGTCAGACAGCTGCCCGAAGGCAATGCTGCCGTCTGGCGTCTTGAACCATGCCTCGCGCCGGGCGCGGTCAATGCGGTCAAAGGCGACGCCTGGCAACACTTTGTCCAGCAACTGGGTGAGCGCCGCCACGCCCGCAGCGCCCACGCGGTAGTCCAGGTCCATGGCAACCTGTTCGAAGTGCGCCAGAGCAGCATCCGTCGAAAAAAGCGTCGCCATGGCACCTGCCCGGGCACGCATCGC
>JANMCB010000435.1:0-3002 GCA_031360805.1 Rhodoferax sp. | reverse complement strand
GATGGCATGTTCGCGGTCTGCCGCAGATGCATGTGCCGACAGCGCGATGATCGGCACGCGCGCCTTGCGCTGCTCCAGCTCCCATTGGCGGATGTGATGGGTGGCTTGCCAGCCGTCCATCCGGGGCATCTGGATGTCCATCAGGACGACATCAAACCAGCCGGCCTTGACGGCCTGCACGGCCTGCTCGCCGTCCTCTGCAACTTCCACGGCAAAGCCCAGTAGCTGCAGCAAGCGCGTCGCAAGCAACTGGTTCACACTGTGGTCGTCGACCACCAGCGCGCGTTTGCCGCTGTAATTGACAGCCGCGTTGTGTGCATGGCTTGGCAGGGTCATCTCCGCGCCAGCCAGCTCCGTCACGCCGAAATCCGGGTCGCGTTCTTCAAGATGGGCATAGGCCAGCGGCACGTGCACGGTGAAGCAGCTGCCATGCCCCGGTGTGCTGCTGAGTTCGATACGACCGCCCATCATTTCTGCCAGCTTGACGCAGATTGACAACCCAAGACCGGTGCCGCCATAGCGCCGCGAGGTGGATTTGTCGGCCTGGACAAAGGCACCAAAGACCGATTGCTGGTGTTGCGCGCTGATGCCAATGCCTGTGTCGCTCACCTGCAATTGCAGCATCATCCGGTTTGCATCAGATTGGGTCAGTGTCATCGACACATCTATATGCCCCTGTTCCGTGAATTTGATGGCGTTGCTGACCAGGTTGGTAACGATCTGGCGCAGCCGACCGGGGTCACCCACCGCTTCCTTGGGCAAGGACTCACCGGCATCGAGCAACAAATCAAGTCCCTTGGCCTGGGCTGCCACGCGCATCGGCGCGACCACGTCCCAAAGCCAGCGGCGCAGCGGAAACCGCACCTGCTCCAGAACCAGTTTTTGAGCCTGCAGGCGCGAATAGTCCAGCACGTCGTTGACCAGCGCGAGCAGGGCGCGCCCCGAGCTGCCGACCAGTTCCACGTACTGGCGCTGCTCGTCATTGAGGCTGGTTTGTGCCAGCAGGTTGTTCATGCCAATCACGCCGTTGAGCGGTGTGCGGATTTCGTGGCTGATGTGCGCCAGAAACTCATCCTTGGCGGCATTGGCCGCCACCGCCTGCGCGCGCGCAACTTCTACTTCCTGCTGGATTTCGCGCCTTCGGGTGACATCGCGCGAGATGCCGGTCATGCGCTCAACCTGCCCCAGCATGTCACGCTGTGTGACCTGGCCCGTGCATTCAATCCAGCGCGGCCCCGAGCTGGTGTTGACACTGTATTCAACTTCCAGCCGGTCCGCCCGTTGGGCAAAGAGCTCAACCAGTGCCGTGCGCAGGTGTTCCCGGTCGTGCGCTGAAATATTGCGCAAGAGGTCCTGAGGCGACCAGGGCATGCCATCACCATGCGTGGCGCCCAGGGTATTGACGGACTCGTGGAATTGCGGCGACGAAAACATGGTTTCATCCACAATGTCCCATTCCCACATTGCAAGGCCAGCCGCATCAACAGCCAGTTGCAGATGGTCTTCGGTTTTTCCCAGTGCCACCTCGGCCATCAAGCGGCTGTTGGATTCGGTGCTGGCATGCTCCCGCAACGCCTTGTTTTCCCGCTGGAGGCGCTCCAGCTGGATTTGCAGGCGCTCCTCGGCGGTACTGCTCATGCCGATGCGACGGCAGGCATCTCGCCTGACGCCGTCCACAACTGGATTTTCCGGTACAGGGTTGACGGATTCACCTGCAGCGCCCGCGCTGCCTGGGCGACATTGCCGCCAAAGGCGCGTAAAGCGTAGTCCACCACTTCGCGCTCAACGTCCAGCAGCGGTCGCACCAGGGCGCGGTCAAAACCGCGTCCCGCCTCTGACTTGGCGACGGCTGGCAGCTCTATCGGCGGGACAGGGACGGGAGCAGGTGCCAGCACGGGTGCCGGTGGCGGGATCTCGACCAGTTCTTGGGGGCGGCTGTTTTCAAAGGATTGCGCGAACCACGGTTTGTCGCTTCCCAGTTGCAATGCTGGTCTTGGCGCTTCGATGACTGCCGCCGTCTGCCGCACACTGGTGGGAAGCATCGCGGCCTGCACCTGCGTGCCGTCATTCAATGCGACGACTGCGCGAACCACGTTGATCAACTCCCGCACGTTGCCAGGCCATGCATAGGCTCGCAGCGCAGCCAGGGCGTCCGGGCTGTAGCTGTTGAACTTTTTGCCGTCCTCCCGGGCGTAGCGGTTGAGCAATTCGTCTGCTATCAGCAACACATCATTGCCCCGGCTGCGCAAGGGCGGCAGTTCGATCGGGACAACATACAGCCGGTAAAACAAGTCTTCGCGGAATTCGCCGGACCGCACCCGTTCACGCAGGTCGCGGTGTGTGGCGCACACAATGCGCACATCCACGATCAACGTCTTGTTGTCACCCAGGCGTTTGACCTCTCCGGTTTGCAGGACCCGAAGCAGTTTGGCCTGCACACTTAAATCCAGCTCGGCAATCTCGTCCAGAAACAGCGTTCCTTTGTCGGCTTCCAGGAAAACGCCCGGCCGGTCGGCAATGGCGCCGGTGAACGCGCCTTTGACATGGCCAAAGAGCTCACTTTCAATCAATTCCTTGGGAATGGCAGCACTATTGATAGTGACGAGCTTCTTGTTCTTGCGCGAACTGCGGGCATGGATCGCCAGCGCCACCAGTTCCTTGCCGGTGCCGGATTCGCCCGATATGCATACCGGCGCGTTGCTGGCAGCCACCGTTTCGATCATGCGGTAAACCGTCTGCATCTCGGCGCTTTGCCCGATGAACTGTTCAAAGTGTTTCGGTGCTGCCGTTTGAAGGCTTGCCACGCGCTGGCTCAACCGCGAGGCATGCAGTGCATTTCGCAAGGTCACCAACAGGCGTTCGGCCTCGACCGGCTTTTGTATGAAGTCAAATGCGCCAGCGTCCGAAGCGCGAACCGCATTGTCCAGTGACTCTTCAGCGGTGATCACCACGACCGAGCATGCCGGGTAGGCCTGCAGTAATGCCTGCATCACCTCAAAGCC
>JANMCB010000239.1:0-3017 GCA_031360805.1 Rhodoferax sp. | reverse complement strand
CAGGCACCGAATTCATCATCAAGCCCTACATTCGCTTCAAAGGCGAAGTGGGCGAGCAGGCGACGATGTTCTTGCTGGACCCAAGCGGCAACGCGCTGGAGTTCAAGTCCTTCGCCGATCTGAGCTCTCTGTTCGCGAAGTAATCACGCCGCCGCCCAGGCACACATCGCTGTCGTACAAAACCGCCGACTGGCCTGGCGTGACGGCCCATTGCGGCTCGGTGAAATCAAGGCTGAAACTGTCTGCGCGCGCAATGCCCAGCGTGCATCCCGAATCAAACTGCCGGTAGCGGCACTTTGAGGTGTAACTGCCCAGTGGCGGTGGCGCACCAGCAACCCAGCTTGGGTCTTGCGCTGTCAATGAGAAGGACTGCAGCCAGGGGTGGTCATGGCCCTGCACCACCCACAGCGTATTGGTGTCGACGTCCTTGCGGGCGACATACCATGGAAGGTGAATGCCGAGCACGCTTCGCGTGCGCGTGAAATTGGGGTCAGAGCCCAAGTTTTGCTTCGCAAAATTGGCGTCGGACCCCAATTTCACGCCCCCAATCCCAATGCCTTGCCGCTGGCCCAGCGTGTAAAAGCTCAAACCCACGTGTTCGCCCAACTGGCGCCCGTGTTCGTCCTTGATCGGCCCCGGCTCCTTGGCGATGAAACGGTTCAAAAACTCCCGAAACGGGCGCTCGCCGATGAAACAGATGCCCGTAGAGTCCTTTTTTTTGGCATTGGGCAGACCAATATCCGCTGCAATACGGCGCACCTCGGTCTTGTGCAGCTCGCCCACTGGAAACAGGGTCTTGGAAAGCTGCGCCTGATTCAGGCGGTGCAAAAAGTAGCTCTGGTCTTTGGTGGGGTCAAGCCCCTTGAGCAATTCGTGCCTGCCGCTGGCCGGGTTCAGGCGCACCCGCGCGTAGTGCCCTGTGGCGATGTGCGAGGCGCCCAGGCGCATGGCGTGGTCCAGAAACGACTTGAACTTGATTTCAGCGTTGCACAGAATGTCCGGGTTCGGGGTGCGCCCGGCCCGGTACTCGTGCAAAAACTCCGCAAAGACGCGGTCTTTGTACTCGGCCGCAAAATTGACGTGTTCAATTTCGATGCCCAGCACGTCAGCAACCGCCGCAGCGTCAACAAAGTCGACATTGGCAGCGCAATATTCGCTGTCGGCCTCGTCTTCCCAGTTCTTCATGAAGATGCCCACCACGTCATGGCCCTGTTTTTTAAGCAGGTACGCGGTGACCGCAGAGTCCACACCGCCGCTTAAACCAACCACCACCTTGAGTTTTTGCATCAACTGCCCTTCCCCGCTTTTTAACTGTGCGATTATCCCCGCTTGGTCGATTTTTTTCAGGGGGAATGGCGTGGCAGCAGACCGGCTGGTGGATGTGCTTGTAATTGGCGGCGGCAATGCTGCACTTTGCGCGGCGCTGATGGCGCGCGAAGCGGGCGCCAGCGTGCTGCTTCTGGAAGCCGCCCCGCGGGAATGGCGAGGCGGCAACTCCATGCACACGCGCAATCTGCGCTGCATGCACGACGCGCCACAGGACGTGCTGACCGGCGCCTACCCGGAAGACGAATTCTGGCAGGACCTGCACAAGGTCACGGCGGGCAAGACTGACGAAGCCATGGCCCGACTGGCCATTCGTGAATCCAGCACTTGCCGCGGCTGGATGCGCCGCCACGGTGTGTTTTTTCAGCCATCGCTGTCGGGCACGCTGCACCTGAGCCGCACCAATGCGTTTTTCATGGGCGGCGGCAAGGCACTGGTGAATGCCTATTACCGCAGCGCGGAACAGCTTGGCGTACAAATCCGGTACAGCGCGCCGGTCAACCGGTTCGAGATGCAGGACGGGCAGTTTGTGGCTGCCTTCGTGGGCGACCAGCGCATTGGAGCGCGTGCCTGTGTGCTCGCAGCAGGCGGGTTTGAGTCCAACATCGCGTGGCTGCGCGAAGCCTGGGGTCAAAACGAACTGGGCGAGTGGCCAGCCGACAACTTTTTGATTCGCGGCACCCGCTTCAACCAGGGCGTACTGCTCAAACACCTGCTGAACCAGGGTGCTGACCCGGTCGGCGATGCAACGCAGGCCCACATGGTGGCCATTGACGCCAACGCACCGCTGTACGACGGCGGCATTTGCACCCGCATTGACTGCGTGTCGCTGGGCATCATGGTGAACCGCAACGCCCGGCGCTTTTACGATGAAGGGGAAGACTTCTGGCCCAAGCGATACGCAATCTGGGGGCGCCTGGTGGCCAAGCAGCCGGGGCAAATTGCATACTCGGTCATCGACGCCAAGGCGGTAGGGCGTTTCATGCCGCCGGTGTCAAAAGGGGAGCGGGCGAATTCCCTGCCTGAACTGGCGCAACAACTGGGGCTTGATGTGCCGACTTTCATGCAAACGGTGAACGACTACAACCAGGCCTGCCGCGACGGTACCTTTGATCACACGGTGCTGGATGACTGTGCCACTGTGGGCCTTGTGCCCGCCAAAACACATTGGGCGCGGCCAATTGACACTGCACCATTTTTTGCCTATGCCGTGAAACCCGGCGTGACCTTCACCTACCTGGGTTTGAAAACCGATCCAACCACCGCCGTGCGCTTTGACAACCAGCCCAGCGACAATCTGTTTGTGGCGGGCGAGATGATGGCAGGCAACGTCTTGGGCCAAGGTTACACCGCAGGGGTTGGCATGTCGATCGGAACGGCCTTTGGGCGTATCGCGGGTGTGCAGGCGGCCCGGGTCGCATCGAAAGCAGGTGCGCAGCATGCAGACGCTTGAAAATCTCACGCGGGAAGCCCGCGCCCTGGCCTTGGGCGACCTGCCCTTGAGCGCACCAGAGGCCGAGGTCTCGCGCCAGATGGAAATTTGCAACGCTTGCCGTTATTGCGAAGGTTATTGCGCGGTGTTTCCGGCCATGACGCGGCGGCTCGAATTTGGCAAGGCCGACATCCACTACCTGGCCAACCTGTGCCACAACTGCGGCGCCTGCCTGCATGCCTGTCAATATGCGCCACCG
>JANMCB010000234.1:0-5388 GCA_031360805.1 Rhodoferax sp. | reverse complement strand
GCATTGTTTTGGTGGTGTTGCTCCAGCACACGGTTCAGCGTTGGCGCGTCCATGGCTTTGAGCGGGTGAAACTCTGTTACGCCGTAGGCACGGCGCCCGGTGCCGGCAAACCAGTCAAAAAACGATGTGCCGTAGGAGGCTTCGCCATACAGGCTGACGCCCAGGCGCACGCTTGCCGGAACGCCCAAATCGAACCCCACCGAGAATTTGTTTTCGTCCCAGCCCGGGTTCACAAACGGAAGTATCTGGTGAGAGTAAATGAGCTCGGGCGCAAGGCATTTGCCTTTCGCAATATTGCCAAAGTGATTCAGGTAATCGGCGATTTGCGTCTTGCGAAAGTCATGCCAAAGCGGCACCAGAGGGTTGAAGTAATACGCTGATAGCGGCCCCGGGTGGTCGATCACAAACTGCACCGACAGATCGACCGGCACTGATTTTGGCAACGGCTGGAGCGGCAAAATCGCAGGCGCCGCCTGCGAGCGCCCCATCAACGCGATCTCACGGGTTGTCAACAGCGTCAAGGGCTGTTTGTTGCGCTCCAGGTAGATTGAAATCTGGTGTACACCGCGAGGCTTGTTTGCAAACTCAAGCTTGAACTCCCAACCCACATCCGCCGTGCCCAGTTCAGGGTGCGCCGCCAGCACATCTTGCCGGCCAAAAGCGACCGGCACCCGCCCTGCGAATTCGCCGTTGTCGTAAATCTGGATCCAGTCTTTGTCAACCGTGCCGACCATGCTTTTCCCGACCCAACCGGAGATTGGCAAAGTGCCGTTGGCAAACGAATCAATATGTTCCAGATAATGTTTCAGTGGCTCGGTCCGAATGTTCTTGCTGGGTGGGAACACGTCGGCAAAACTGCGGTAATTCCAGTCGAGGTAAAGATTCAAGTCGGCCACGGTTTTGTATTGGGCAGCGAGATATTTGCGAAACCCCTCCACGCTGCGCGGGCTGTAATCTGAAATCAGGTATTCGCCTGAATAGCCCATTCCTGATTCAAAATTCGGGAACATGTGGTGCAGCTCGCCAAGCATGGTGACGCCTTCAATGCGCCGACGGACATGCCAAGGCAGCTTGCAGACCTCATCAAGCACGGCGTTGAACGCGGTTTCGCGCAGCTTGGTAATGCCGTTGCCAGTGTCCACAAACGACCACGGGAAAATGTCAAACGAGTAATACCGGTCTTTCTGCATGACGCCCTTGCGCGTCTGCAAGAGATTGTTGGGGTCTTTTGCGAGCTGGTTCTCGACCGGGGAATCAACGCCAAAGTGGTCGGAAAACAGATACAGAATCACTGGCCGGTCGACATTGGCAACCGAGGCGACCACGCGCTGCAAAATCTCCTGATTAAGGACGATTTCTTCGCCCTTGACTTCAAACAACCGCAGCAACGGCACATTGAGCGTGTAACCCAACTTGAAATCCCCCCAGTCAAACCAGCGGTCCGAAATGCTGTCCAGCGTGGTCTTGATCAGCTTGGAGGGCGACGCGGCATCGTTCGCACAGAGCTTCGAATATTGAAAACCCGGGTTGGCCTTCTGCATTTCCTTGTGCAAAAAGGTGCACGGATGCAGCCCACCAATCATGGGCGCGATCAAGAGCTGTTTGCGGTTTGAGACATACGCAAGTGCGATTCCCGCAACGATTAAAACTGCAAGCACCAGCAAGACAAGTTTTTTGGGAAAGCGTCTGTTCTGTTTCATCAAAGCCATAGTTGCAAATTGTCGCAGCAACCCGGTTCAAATTGCATCACGGCGATACCTGAGGGCTTGCGAGACTGTCAACCGACAGCGCCCGCTCCTGCGCCATTTGCTCCTCAAACTGCTGGCGGCCCTGCTTGACCACGGCAATCAGCTTGGTGCGGTCTTTGTAGTGGGGGTGCATTTTTTCAAACAGTGCCAGGTTGTGTTCGCGAAACCGGCTGATGCTGGCCTGCAACTGATCTGGGGTTTGGCCGAGCGCTTCCAGAGCGCTGGCGCCACTTTGCAGGCTGGACTCGAACATCTCGCGCTGCACCTGCATCACGCCGCGGTCGCGCAGCTCATGCCAGTGCGTGACGTCGCGCGCGCGGGCGATGATCTTGAGGTTGGGGAAGTGCTCGTTCGCCAGATCAACAATTTTCAGCGAATGCTCTTTGTCATCCACTGCAATCACCAGGATTTTGGCGTTGGCTGCTCCGGCTGTTCGCAGCAGGTCCAGCCGGGATGCGTCACCGTAAAACACACGGTAACCAAAGTTGCGCGCGGCCTCGATCATCTCGGCATCGTGGTCCAGCACGGTGCATTTGTACCCTTGGGCAATCAGCAGACGGCCCACGATCTGCCCGTAGCGCCCGAACCCGGCGATCACGATCGGTGCCTCCTGCTGTTCAGAGATCTCCTCGGGCAGCGTCACGCCACAATTGGCAAAGCGTGGAAGTAGAAGTTTGTCAATGGCCACCAGCACCAGCGGACTTAGCAACATGGAGACGGCGACCGCCCCAATCAGCAGCGACGACGTTCCGGGCGGGATCACTTGGGCACCGGTGGCGGCCTGAAACACCACAAAGGCAAATTCGCCGCCTTGCGCTAGCAGCAGGGTGAAGACCGGTCGGTCCTGGTAGGGCAAGTCCATCAGCTTGGCCAGGGTGTAAATCACCAGGCCTTTGATGGCCATGAAGCCCAGCACCAGAATCGCCATCAGGCCCGGGGACGCCAGCAGCACACCACAGTCAATGCTCATGCCCACCGCGATGAAAAACAGGCCCAGCAACAGGCCCTTGAACGGCTCGATATCGGTCTCCAGCTCGCGCCGGTATTCACTCTCCGCCAGCAGCACGCCGGCCAAAAAAGCGCCCAAAGCCATCGACATGCCCACCAGTTGCATCAGTGCCGAGATGCCGACCACCAGCAGGAGTGACGCGGCGGTGAAGATTTCGGGCGTCCTGGAGCGCGCGATCCAGCGGAACAGTGGCCGCAGCAGCAGGCGACCGGCCACGATGATGCCGCCAATCACGCCGATGATCTTGAGCGCCTCGACCCAGCGGCTGGTGTCGCCAGACGCGTTACTGAGCTCGGCCGCCATGCCCATTTGCGCACCCAACAGCGGCAACAGCGCCAGAATCGGGATGGCCGCCACGTCCTGAAACAGCAAAATCGAAAACCCGGCCTGCCCGCTGCTGGTGGGCAGCATATTGCGCTCGCCCATGACCTGCAGCGCAATGGCGGTGCTGGACAGCGCCAGGCCGAGCGCAGCCACCAGTGCCACCTGCCAATTGCCAAACACTTTCGGTGCCCAATGGCCCATCGCGTAAAAACCCAAAAACAGCGCGCCCGCACAGGCCAGCACCTGAGCGCTGCCCCAGCCAAATATGGGGCGGCGCAGGCTCCACAGGCGCTTGGGCTCCAGTTCCAGCCCAACCAAAAACAGCATCAGCACCACGCCAAACTCGGCAAAATGCAGGATGTCAGTGACGTTGGTGACCAGGCCCAGGCCCCAGGGCCCAATCGCCAGCCCCGCCACCAGGTAGCCAATGATGGCGCCCAGCCCCAGCGCTTTGGACAAAGGCACCGCGATTACGGCGGCGCTCAGGTAAATAAAGCTGTTGATCAGCCAGGTCGGAGTGTGTTCCATAGCGATAACATAGCGCAAAGTTCGACCGAACTAAAAATACCAAGGAGACCGTCATGCCAGTCGTGGTCATAGCGAACCCTAAAGGCGGTGTGGGCAAGTCCACGCTGGCCACCAATGTTGCGGGGTATTTTGCGTCAAAAGGGCATTCGGTGATGTTGGGCGACGCTGACCGCCAGCAGTCGTCCAGACTGTGGCTGGGCCTGCGGCCACCGCAGGTGCGGCCAATATCAAGCTGGGAAATGACCGCTGACCTGATCGTCAAACCGCCGCGTGGCACGACCCACGTGGTGATCGACACGCCCGGCGGCCTGCATGGCTGGCGTTTCAACGATGTGATGAAGATGGCCGACAAAGTCATCGTGCCGTTGCAACCCAGCGTGTTTGACATTTTCGCGACCCGCGCGTTTCTGGACCAGTTGGCCAGCAGCAAGCATTGCGAGCGCCTGCAGATTGGTCTGGTGGGAATGCGGGTGGACGCGCGCACCATCGCCAGCGACCACCTGCATGAGTTTGTCGCCTCGCTCAATCTGCCCGTGCTGTCTTACCTGCGCGATACCCAGAACTATGTGCACCTGGCAGCCCGCGGTCTGACCCTGTTTGACGTGGCGCCGGGCCGCGTGCAGAAGGACCTGGACCAGTGGGACGGCATCTGCAAATGGCTGGACCAATAGTTCCTTTTTTCAACCAACGCAATCAACACGACCAAACCGAAGGAAACCCATGAAAACATTTCAAACCCTGGCAGAACTCGCAACCCACGTAGGCCAGGAGGTCGGCACGAGCGACTGGATCACCGTGACGCAGCAACAGGTCAACCTGTTTGCCGAAGCCACGGGCGACCACCAGTGGATCCACGTGGACGTGGAGCGTGCCAAGGCTGGGCCGTTTGGCGCGCCGATTGCGCACGGCTTTCTCACGCTGTCGCTGTTGCCCCGGTTTTTCGCGTCAACCTTTGACATTACCGAAAAAGGCATGGGCGTGAACTATGGTCTGAACAAGGTGCGCTTTACCTCCCCCGTGCCCGTAGGCAGCCGCCTTCGCGCCCGCATGAAACTGCTGAAGGCCGAGCCCATCGACAACCACGGCATGCAGATGACCTGGGAAGTGGCTGTGGAGCGCGAGGGAACCGCCAAACCCGTGTGCATTGCGGAGTCAATCGCCCGCCAGTATCCCAGGGCCACCAGCTAGTTGCCGATAACTCGGCTCTGGGCCGATCAATCGGAATTGATGACGCGCCTGGACTCTTTTCAGCCCCCGGCCTCAGAGTAATTTTACTATATTATTAATAGCAAACTTTTTAATAAATACGAAGGCTAGAGGCATATTTGATCGATAAAATGGCCCAGACAGGTTAAATTACGGCTTGAAATCAATAAATTGATATCACAGGTGATATCAGAAACATTGATTTAAATTTAATCGAACCCGGTTTGCCGCCACGCTTCAAACACCGTGACGGCCACCGCGTTGGACAGATTCAGGCTGCGCTGGCCGCCGAGCATCGGCAGTTTCAAACATTGGCTGTTTGCGAAAGCGGCGCGCACGGCGTCGCTCAATCCTTTGGTTTCAGAGCCAAACACCAGCCAGTCGCCAGTCTTGAATTGCGCGTCAAATACGCCGCAGGTGGCTCGCGTGGTCAGTGCAAACATGCGGTCTGGCGCGGGCGCCTCCTTGGCCATGAAAGCGGGCCAATCCGGGTGGCGGCTCACTTGGGCGTACTCATGGTAGTCCAGCCCGGCGCGGCGCATCTGGCGGTCTTC
The DNA here is from genome assembly GCA_031360805.1 of Rhodoferax sp. Classification (GTDB taxonomy): domain Bacteria; phylum Pseudomonadota; class Gammaproteobacteria; order Burkholderiales; family Burkholderiaceae_C; genus JANYCG01. The sequence goes on along the minus strand of JANMCB010000234.1, from coordinate 19 downwards.
CATTGAAAACCCCAGCGGT
>JANMCB010000226.1:0-11239 GCA_031360805.1 Rhodoferax sp. | reverse complement strand
TGGGGCTGGGGCGAGCTGGACTATGCGCATTTCGTCACCTTGTATCCGGGGCCACGCTTTTGCGAAATCCTGGACAACGCGCACAACCTGCCGCTGCATCTGGCTGTAGAGCTGGGCATTCCGTTGGCGCTTTTGGTCTGCGGTGGCGGATTGTGGTTGATTTGGCGCGCCAAGCCTTGGTGGGAAAGAGATGCCACGCGGCAAATGGCCTGGGGCGTGTTGGCGGTGATCATGCTGCACAGCTTGCTGGAGTACCCGCTCTGGTATGGGCCGTTTCAAATGGCATTTGGCCTTTGCGTCTGGCTCCTGATTGTTACGCCCGCCGTCAATGAGAAAATATTTACTACAAAAGTGGTAAAATGGGGAGCGATTGAGCTTAGCGGTGAAAAAAATGCATTAAATCGGCACCTAGCCCTCGTACTAGTTAGATTGTTTGCTATTATTGTTGCAATATTTGTGCTTTATGCCGGTTGGGATTACCACCGCATCAGCCAGATCTACCTGGCACCCAGCCAACGCTCAGAAGCGTATCGGGTGAATACGCTGGCCAAAATTCAGGGATCTTGGTTGTTTGAAAATCAGGTGAAGTTTGCAGAGTTGACGACCACAGCGTTGACGGTTGACAACGCGCTGCGCCTGAACGCGATGGCGTTGGATTTACTGCACTTTTCTCCTGAGGCGCGGGTGGCGGAGAAGCTCATTGAGAGCGCCGAACTGCTGGGTCAGAGCGCGCAAGCCGACTTTTACAGTATTCGGTATCGCGCTGCTTTTCCCATCGAATATGCGCGATGGGCCTCGGCCAACCCGTCAATTGCCCGCTGACTGTGCCGCGTTGTTTGCATCGGCCAAATAACTCCCCGACTTGCCACCATGCTTTTCCAGCAGTTTGACGTCATTGATCGTCATACCGCGGTCAACAGCCTTGCACATGTCATAAATAGTGAGCAGGGCCAGTTGCACGGCGGTGAGAGCTTCCATCTCTACGCCAGTAGGCCCGACAGTTTCAACCGTTGCCGTGCAAAAGATCCCGCTGCCGCTCAGAGAACTGGCTGCCAGAGATTGGAAGTCAATCGCGACACGCGTTAACGCCAGCGGATGGCAAAGTGGAATCAGGTCACTGGTTTTTTTGGCCGCTTGTATGCCTGCTATCCGCGCAATACCCAATACGTCACCTTTTTTGGCGGTGCCAGATTCGATGATGGCCAGCGTACCGGGCAGCATATCGATGCGACCGCCTGCAGTTGCGCGGCGGTGGGTGCTGGCTTTGGCGGCCACGTCGACCATATGGGCTTGGCCGTGCGCGTCAAAGTGCGTCAATGTTCGGAGGGTTGAAGTCATGGTACAAACTTTACCTCACCTTGATCAGCCCGGCGTGATTTCCAACTAACCTTGCCCCTGCACCAACATGTTCACAAGCGAAACCCCTTTTTGGCGTGACCGGTTCAAGGCCAGTGGTATCCACCTGGCGTTGAGTCTGGTGATTGCCTTGCTGGCAGCACTGCTGGTGTTTGGGATCTGGTATCCCTATCCGTACCGTGAGCTGTCGGGTGGGCGGGAGTTGTTTTTGCTGGTGATTACTGTGGACGTCATCCTCGGGCCGCTAATTACCCTGGCAGTTTTCAACCGGAAAAAGCCGCGCCATGAATTGCGCCGGGACCTGGTCATCGTGGCAGTCCTGCAACTGGCGGCCCTCGGCTACGGTTTATGGACTGTCTACGTGGCGCGCCCTGTGCATATGGTGTTTGAGATTGACCGCTTTCGCGTGGTGCATGCAATTGAGGTGCCTTTGGAGTTGGTGTCGAAAACGCCTGTTGGCCTTGATGCACTGCCTATCACCGGGCCAACTCTTCTGTCAGTGCGTCCGTTCAAAGACAGCACTGAAAGTATGGAGGCGACGATGGCCGCTTTGCAGGGCGTGACTCTTTCCTCGCGCCCCGACCTGTGGCAATCCTATGCACTTGCCAAGCCTGAAATCCAGAAAGTGGCCAAACCCGTGACGGCACTGCAGGAGCGATTCCCTAACCGAGCCAATGAAATTGAACGAATTCTGTCAAAAGCGGGTCGAACCGTTCAAGACACGGTCTATATCCCGATGGTTGGGCGCAAGTCGTTTTGGACCGTATTTCTTGACCCGCAAACCGCCGAAATCGTGGCTTATATGCCGCTAGATTCATTTTGAACCTAAAACTCAAGCTAATCAGGCCTTGGGCCGTCAGTCAGTGGGTGTCGCTGTCCACTTTAATTTTGATCAACTGCTTTGCTTCGACGGTTTCTGAGGCGCAAACGGCGAGTCCGACGACAAAGTCAACTTCTTCGGCATCGGGCGCACAGCTTCCCAACCTAGGCGACGGCAGCGACCTGACCAGCAGCGATGAACGCCGCTTGGGCGAGCGCATCGCGCGCGAGTTGTACCGCGACCCTGATTACATTGACGACCCGGTTTTGGTTGAGTACGTTCAAGGTATCTGGCAGCCGTTGCTGGCGGCGGCGCGTTTGCGGGGTGACTTATCGGCTGAACTGGACGAGCGATTTGCCTGGGAGGTCTTGATGGGGCGCGATCGCTCGGTCAATGCCTTTGCCTTGCCGGGGGGGTATTTCGGCTTGCATTTGGGGCTGATTGCCGTGGTCAGCAGCCGCGATGAGTTGGCCTCGGTCCTCGGCCATGAGCTGACGCACGTAACTCAGCGCCATATTTCGCGCCTCATTTCCAAGCAAAGTGCGCAGTCACCGTGGCTGATTGGCGCGATGATTCTGGGCGCCTTGGCCGCCAGCAAGAACCCGGATGCCGCCAATGCACTGATCACTGGCGGGCAGGCTGTGGCAGCGCAGAATCAGCTCAACTTTTCGCGTGACATGGAGCGCGAGGCGGACCGCATCGGTTTTGGCGTCATGACGCAGGCGGGGTTTGAGGCGCAGGGCTTTGTTTCCATGTTTGAAAAGTTGCAGCAAGCCTCCCGCTTGAACGACCGGGGTTCCTTTCCGTACCTGCGCGGTCACCCACTAACCACAGAACGCATGGCTGACATGCAGGCCCGCGTGCGCACAACGAAAACTGGCATTTCGGTGCCGACAGCTGACAGAGGAAAACTTGAGCACGCGCTGATCACGACACGGGCGCGCGTGCTTTCATACTCTGCCATTGACGACCTGCATGGCTGGGCAGCGTTGACCAGCGGTGAAGGTTTTGCGGCCCAGGAACCAGCCCGCCAGGCGGCCAGTTTGTACGGCGCTGCGTATTCCGCGCTCAAACTCCGCGATTTTGCAGCCGGACTAAAGTTTCAGGCCCGCCTTGCCGAGGTCACACGCAACGAAGCCGCTGCGGAGCGGCTGACTCGTCTACTCGGTGCGGAGCTGGCGCTGGCATCTGGCGATGCGCGCCAAGCCTTGCTTCTGCTGGGGCCTGCGGCGCAAACAGACGGCGGCGTTGCTGCAACTTTGCGCCGACCAGACGTTCTGCTGTTGTCACAAGCGCAGTTGGGCGCATGGCAGGCGTCGGTCGCGACACAGTCCCTTCAAACCTGGGTTGCTGCGCACCCGCGTGATGCCACCGCCTGGCAGTTGCTGTCCAGTGCCTATGCGAGCCAGGGGCAGATGGTTCGTGCCGTTCGTGCAGATGCAGAAAGCCGCGTGGCGTTGATGGACTATGGCGCAGCGCTCGAACGCTTCAAGGCCGCTCAGGGCCTGGCGCGTGAATTGTCCAGCAAAGGCGCCGCTGACCACATAGAGGCATCCATCCTCGACACCCGGGCACGGCAGGTGGCCCTACTTCTTAAAGAGCAGGCGGTCGAGCGCTGATTCGATCACGATGCCCATCAATGAGTAAATTAGCGACCCAATCAGTGCCGCTACAAAGCCCTTGACCTGAAAGCCGTCCAGCACGCTTGCCGCCGCCCAGAACATCAGGGCGTTGATGACAAACATGAACAGTCCCAACGTGATCAGCGTAACCGGTAAGGTCAAGATCACCAGAATCGGTTTCAAAAATGTATTGAACAGCCCGATCACAAATGCAGCGATCAGCGCCGAGGTGAAGCTGGTCACCACGACGCCACTGTAGAAATGCGCCACTGCAAGCAAGGCCGCTGCGCTAAGCAGCCATTTAAGGATGAGTTTCATGGGCGCAAGAATACCATTTCGGGGGTTCCTGCGCCCTATCCGGGCGCCGGCAAGGTGCCAAGGCAACCGGGCTGGACAAACTACTCAGCGGCAAGTGCCATTACTGCGCCCACGCCTGCGATTGCACCGGGAACCGACCAGCGGCTGTTGTGGCTCACGGGTTGGCCATGCAACACGGGTTCCAAATCCTGACCGAAGCGCGGGCAACGGGCATCCAGAACCCTCGCAAGTCCATGCTTCGCCAGCAATTGGTCGGACAACGCTTCCAGCCTGCCGCTGGCAACCACCTTTACCAGCGTGTCTGACGGGCCTGGGAAATCAGTGGAAATCTGGGCGAACAGCTTGTCGGCCCATTTCGCCCGCCACTTTTCCCGTGCGCTGTGGTTGACCCATTTGCTCACGTGCTGGGTCAGGCGCGGCGGGCAGGCAACGACGATCCAGGTGGTGGCAAGGTTGGCGCTCCTCTTCATGGGCGCCAGTTGCTGCAACGCGTGGTCGGCGTCGTCTACATACACAATGATTTTGTCCATGATCTTTTCCTTTCAGGTTGTTAAAACGGGAGCAAAAATGGTCTGTTGCAAAGAAAGGCAGACTAGTTCTGCGCAGAAACTGAGCTGGATTGGGCGGTGCGCCGGCTGGCCCATTGCCCCGCCAGCAACACACCTGCAACGGCGAGGGCGTAGGTACTCCAGCGCGCCACGGTGTTCAACGCTTCAGGCGGATCGAACACCGGATCAAGAATCGGCTCGCTGATGATCATTTTGGCGGCAGTAGCGGCCAAAACCGCCGCGCCGAGTTTGATGATCACGGGGAATCGCTCCACCATCCTGAGTACCACCGAGCTGCCAACCACGACGATGGGGACGCTGACCAGCAGGCCAATAATCACCAGGTCCATCGCGCCTTGTGCGGCGCCAGCCACGCCAAGCACGTTGTCTACGCCCATCAGCGCATCGGCGACGACGATGGTTTTCATCGCGCCCCAAAACGTCGTGGCCGCGGGGCTGCCGTGCTCGTCTTGCCCGGCATCCTCTGCGAGGAGCTTGTAGGCGACCCACAGCAGGCCCAGCCCGCCGATCAGCATCAGGCCCGGAATTTTGAGTAGCCAGACCACGCCCAGAGTCATCGCAGAGCGCACAGCAATGGCGCCCACTGTGCCCCAGATGATGGCGCGTCGCTTGAGTTTGTCTGGCAGGTGGCGTGCAGCCAGTGCAATCACAATGGCGTTGTCGCCAGCCAGTACGAGGTCAATGAGGATGATGGCGAGTAGCGCCGACCACCAAGGGGCAGACATGAATTCCATGACAGTTCTTTCGAGTTGTTTCGATCAACAACCCAAAGCGAACCGGCCAACGCAGGCCAAATGACGAAAAACGTCACCCGACAGGCTTCAACTGGACCCGCTATGGGCACCAATCGAAGGTCTGGCTCGACATGAAATCATGCGATATGTGCCCAACAAGCCGGAAGCTCTACATGTTTGCATTGCTTCGTAATGACGACTTGCCGATACCTTTTGCCGCAATCGCCTTGAAGGCAACCTTCCTGTGCTGCAAAAAGCGGGAGCTACTCCCCTTCGTGAACTGATTTGAACACCAGTCAGTTAATCCATGCAAATGTTGAGGTCAATTCAGCGGGACGGTTGGTGAAAAGGCGGGCTATGATTCGCCTCCCGCTGCACCAGCTTTGACACCATCCCGTGCGATAGGCACCTTCAGTTCGCAATCAGTATGGCAGGCATTCACATCACCGATATAGAGTCGGCCATCAACTTCTGGCGGGAAAAAATGCCTTCGCCCGACGGCTTTTCGCTCGCGGCCCCAACGCGTGCATTGGCCGAGGTTTACGCTTTGATGGTGTACTTCCATGAAGTAGAGGCTGATGAATTTACGTTTCCAATGGCCGCCATGGAAGCCTGGCTTGCGTGGTACCAGTCAATGCCTGACACCCCCTGTATTGCCATTTGCTCAACCAGCCAGGGCGATGCGACCTGTAAGGGCTGTGGACGCAGCTTTGAGGAGGTTCAGCGCTGGGTGGACATGCGCCCGGCTGAAAAACGCCAGACTTGGCGGCGCATCACCATGGAAAACAGCGCGTGGCGGTTCAATAAGTACGCGGAGAGGGCTGGTAAGCCGCTTCAAGGCGACTCCTGAAGCCAGGTTGCGTGCGAAAACAGCTTGGCAGGGTGGCCGGCGGGCAGGCCACCGGCCGATTTGGATGCCGTCGCGGATTCACTTCCAGCGCAGTGGCTCAATGTCTACATTGATGCTGCCATCGCCCAACATCAATACGCCCTCCTGAATCGTGGCCTGCAACTGCATGCTGCGCTGAGCCATCGGAATCAGCGCCTGCGAAGAGGTTGCGGGCACCCGGTAGACTTGCAGATTCTTGGGGCGCGCAAGTTTGGCTTCCATGGTGCGCCACCAGATTTCAGCGGAGTGGCTGAAGCAATAGAGCACTACCTCATCGGCGCGGCCAGTGGCTTTTAGAAGCGGCTTGTCTTCGGGCTGACCGACCTCAACCCACAGCCGCGTGCGTCCTGTGAAGTCGCGCAGCCAAGCATCGGGTTCGTCAGGGTCCGACAGTCCGGCGCCAAACGCCAGTGTGCCATCACCCGCGCATACGGATTGCAGCTTATAGGCTTGCAGTGCCAATGCAACCAGGCGAATCATCATTCGTTCGTCGGTCTCGCTCGGATGACGTGCCAGGGTCAGCGCGTGGTCGGCATAGTAATTGTGGTCGATATCGGCGATTTGCAGGCTGGCCTTGAAGATGGTGGATTTTATGGCCATTTGCTATTGTTATAGTAGCTAATTATCTATATTATACGAGGGCTAGAGGCCTATTTAATCGATATTTTGACGATTTGAGGTGCTTGCGGGTCAAAAAATTAACCCAGGAGTTAATTTTTCTGCGTGATCTCTTCAAATCCAACGCAAGCTGCTCAAACCCGGCGTGCCAGTGCGGCCGCCATGCCGGTGTAGGTTCCAGGCGTCATGTCCAGAAGACGCTGTTTGTCGGCTTGCGGAATGTTCAGCTTGGCAATAAAGCCCTGCATCAGTTCACGGGTCATCGGTGCCCCGCGCGTGAAGTGCTTGAGCTGCTCATAAGGTTCGGGCAGGCCAAACCGGCGCATCACGGTTTGAATCGGTTCGGCCAGCACTTCCCATGAGCCATCCAGGTCGCGCGCTATCGCCGCTTCGTTGATTTCAAGCTTGCCCAAGCCGGTGCTCAAGGACTGGTAAGCCAAAATCGCATAGCCCAATGCCACACCCATGTTGCGAAGCACCGTGCTGTCAGTCAGGTCACGCTGCCAGCGTGAGATCGGCAATTTCTCGCTCATGTGGCGCAGCAGCGCGTTGGCCAGACCCAGATTGCCTTCGGCGTTTTCAAAGTCGATCGGATTGACTTTGTGAGGCATGGTGCTGGAGCCCACTTCGCCCGCCTTGAGCTTTTGCTTGAAGTAGCCCAGGCTCACATAGCCCCAGACGTCGCGCGACCAGTCAATCAGTATGGTGTTGGCCCTGGCTACGGCATCAAACATCTCGGCCATGTAGTCGTGTGGCTCGATTTGAATGCTGTAGGGCTGAAATGTCAGACCCAGACCCAGTGGCTCAGGCGTCTCAATCACGCGCCGTGCAAATGCTTCCCAGTCGAAATCGGGCCAAGCCGAAAGATGGGCGTTGTAATTGCCAACCGCGCCGTTCATTTTTGCCATGAGCTGGACGGCGGCAATCCGGCTGCGCGCTGTCACCAGACGCACCACCACGTTGGCAATTTCCTTCCCGACAGTGGTCGGACTGGCCGTTTGGCCGTGAGTACGGCTGAGCATGGGTATTTCGGAAAACTGGCCGGCCATCGCGCGCAATTTGGCGATTACCGCATCAAGGGCGGGCAAGAGAACGGTGTCGCGAGCGCCCTTTAGCTGCAGTGCATGGCTGGTGTTGTTGATGTCTTCGCTAGTGCAGGCGAAGTGCACAAACTCGGCGGCCTTAAGGAGCTCGGGTCGCGCATCAAATTTGGACTTGATCCAGTACTCGACCGCCTTGACGTCATGGTTGGTGGTCTTTTCTATTTCCTTGATGGCGCGGCCATCGGTCTCAGAAAAATTCTTCACCAAGCCCAGCAAGTAAGTGCGCGCTCCGGCCGAAAGCGCCTTGAATTCAGCGAAGCCCGCGTCACTCAGTGCAATGAACCACGCAACCTCAACCTGAACACGGCGCTGCATGTAGCCCTGTTCACTCATCAATGGGCGCAGTTGCGCCAGTTTGGCGGCGTAGCGTCCATCCAGCGGCGAGAGGGCGGAAATTGTAGAAAAACTCATGGCCGCAATTGTAGGTGGCACAGCAAGCCGCTTGCGTATCGCTGCAGTCACGCCAGCCATTTGGGGGCCTGTCGTTAGAATGCCTTCATTACCCCAACCAGATCACCCATGAAATTAATCGGAGCTATCACCAGTCCTTATGTACGCAAGGTGCGTGTCGTCATGGCTGAAAAAAAACTGGACTACAGCTTCATTGCGGAAAACGTCTGGGCCGAAAACAGCACCATTGGTGAGTCCAACCCGCTGGGAAAAGTGCCGTGCCTCATCATGGAAGGTGGGGAAGCGCTGTTTGATTCGCGGGTGATTGTGGAATACCTTGATACGCTTTCCCCGGTTGGCAAATTGATCCCGTCACTGGGCCGCGAGCGGGCCGAGGTCAAGACGTGGGAAGCGCTGGCTGATGGTTTGCTGGACGCCGCCATTCTGGCGCGTCTGGAAGCCACCTGGGACGGCCGCACGAAGGCGCAGCGCAGCCAGCCCTGGATTGATCGTCAATTGAGCAAAGTAACTGCCAGCCTGAAGGCCATGAGCAAGGGGCTCGCTGAAAAGCCTTTTTGTGCAGGCATCCATTTGAGTCTGGCTGATATCGCTGTGGGATGCGCATTGGGCTACCTTGAATTCCGTTTCCCGGAAATTGAATGGCGGGCTGACTTTGCCAACCTCGCCAAACTGCAGGACAAACTGATGCTGCGCGCGAGCTTTTTGGATACACAGCCAAGTTGAGAACCCTCCAAATTTGAGTGCAGGCTGGGTCGATCCAGAAAAGCAGGGCAAACACACGCCATATTGTCAAAATGGTTTAACAGTCAGGTTTTAGAATGAAGACGGCTTTTAAGGAAATGCCTTCATGCTGTATCCAGAACTCTTCAAACAACTTGAATCGGTCCGTTGGGACATGGCAAAAGACATTCCGTGGGATTCTTTTGACGCGGCCCGCCTGACCGACGAGCAGGCTAAAACCATCAAAATGAATGCCATCACGGAGTGGGCCGCACTTCCGGCCACCGAGATGTTTCTGCGTGACAACCGGGGTGACAGCGATTTTTGCGCCTTCATGTCAGTCTGGTTTTTCGAAGAGCAAAAACATTCACTGGTACTGATGGAGTACCTCAAGCGTTTCCGGCCTGATCTTGTGCCGACTGAGGCCGAGCTGGACAATGTCCGTTTTGAGTTCGACCCGGCCCCGGCCCTTGAAACCCTGATGATGCATTTTTGCGGCGAAATTCGCTTGAACCACTGGTACCGGCGTGCCAGTCAATGGCATACCGAGCCTGTCATCAAAAGCATTTATATGCGATTGAGCCAGGATGAAGCCCGGCACGGTGGCTGCTATCTGAAATACATGAAACGCGCCATCGGTAATTTTGGTCTTGAGGCAGAGACAGCTTTTGCGAAAGTGGGCGTGTTGATGGCTAGCGCGCGGCGCACAGCGCAGGCCCTGCACCCCACAAACCTGCACGTCAACAAAACGCTGTTCCCCCTGGATACCATTCAGAGTCGCGTACCCAACCCGGACTGGCTGGAGCATTGGCTGGACACCCAGATCAAGTTTGATGCAAGCTGGGAGACCAAGGTGGTTGAGCGCATTTTGCACAATATGAGCCTGCTGTTGCATCGCAGCTTTGAGACGGTGCAAGATCTCAATAAATACCGTAAAGAGCTTGCCCGTGAGTTGGCAAGCAAGGCGCTACCCGCAATTGCCGCAGCCTGATTTCGTGGGGCTGAACGAGCGGTTTGACCAGATATTGGTAACGCCGTGATCTCGCTGGCCCAAAAACTTTGCAGTCAGGACCAGTTGCTTGAGCGAATCCGGGCATTGCCGCGTCCCTTGGTGTTTACCAATGGGGTGTTCGACGTGCTGCACCGTGGCCATGTCATGTATTTGGAGCAGGCCCGCGCTTTCGGAGGCAGTCTGGTGGTGGCGCTGAACACGGACGCATCGGCGCGGCGCTTGGGCAAAGGTCCAGATCGCCCATTGAACGGCGAAGTAGATCGGGCAATGGTCATTGCCGCACTTGAGTCCGTCAGTCTTGTCACTTGGTTTGCTGAAGATACACCGGTTGAGATGATTGCAATGCTCAAGCCCAACCTGCTAGTCAAAGGTGGCGACTACGATATGCGCACCCTTGCCGAAACTGGCGTTGTGGAAGCCTACGGTGGGCGGGCGCTGGCAATTCCCTTTGTCAGCGGCTACTCCACCACCGCGTTGGTCAACAAAATCAAGGGGTGACTGGCAGTCTGCCTGAGCTCGGGATTGAGCCACCCGAAGGGCCGGGACGACACCGATCGGATGAAGGCCGTTCATGGCTTATCCATGCGTTTCTTGCCGGTTTAAATTCTTTTTGTATTTTTCTTTGACAAGCCCGAAAAACTCATGCTAGAATACAAGGCTTCGCTGATCACAGCAAAGCAGACAAAAAGGCAAGATTGAAGTTGCTGCATCCTAAGGATGGGGCAAATTGGTATTGTTGAGTTCCTTAAAAATTTACAGCCGATAAGCGTGGGCGTTTGAAGGCGATTGCCAAGTTCTTCGGAACTAAGTCTTAATTGACTTACAAACGCTCATGAAGTAAAAAAGATATGAAATTCAGATGTGGAGTAATCTGCAAATGAAGTTCGTGTCAATTCCAATTTATGAGTAACTCGAAAGAGTATAAATTTCAAGATCGAACTATAGAGTTTGATCCTGGCTCAGATTGAACGCTGGCGGCATGCCTTACACATGCAAGTCGAACGGCAGCACGGGAGCAATCCTGGTGGCGAGTGGCGAACGGGTGAGTAATATATCGGAACGTGCCC
>JANMCB010000221.1:0-7806 GCA_031360805.1 Rhodoferax sp. | reverse complement strand
CTGAAAATGTTTTCCAGCATGACGATGGCGTCGTCCACCACCAGACCAATCGCCAGCACCAGTGCCAGCAGCGTCAGGGTGTTGATTGAAAACCCCGCCAGCGCCATCATGGCGCAGGTACCCACCAGGCTTACCGGGATGGTGACGATCGGAATGATCGAGGCACGGGCCGTGCGCAGGAAAACAAAGATGACCAGCGCCACCAAGAGGGTGGCTTCCACAATCGTGCGAAAGACGCTCTTGATGGATTTTTCGATGAAGACGGAATTGTCATTGGCAATGTCAATCGTCATGTCAGGGGGCAAATCGGCCTTCAGCTTGGGCAGCATGCCGCGCACGCCTTTGCTCAAATCCAGCGGATTCGCGGTGGCCTGGCGGATCACGCCTACGGTGATCGCCGTACGGCCATTCAGGCGGGTGGCGCTGCGTTCATCCTGCGGCCCTTCCTGTACGCGACCAACATCACGGATGCGCACGGGAAAGCCGTTGACGTTTTTGATGATGATGTCGCTGAACTGCGCGGGCCGCACAAGGTCGGTCTGCGAAGTCACGCTGAACTCGCGCAGGGAAGACTCGATCCTGCCTGCCGGCACTTCCAGGTTGCTGCGACGGATGGCATCTTCAGCATCCTGCGTGGTCAGTTTGTAGGCCGCCAGCTTGTCGGGGTCAAGCCAGATCCGCATGGCATATTTGCGCTCGCCAAAAATCCGCACATCGGCCGCGCCAGTCACGGTTTGCAAACGCGGTTTGACAATGCGGTTGACCATGTCGTTGATTTGCAGCGCGTTCAGCGTGTCACTGGAAAACGAAATCCAGATCACCGGAAATGCATCGGCTTCAACTTTGGCGATCACTGGCTCGTCAATCGCCTGTGGCAAGCGGTTGCGCACGCGCGAGGTGCGGTCGCGAACCTCGGCTGCGGCGGAATCGGCGTCTTTTTCCAGCCTGAAACGCACTGAAATCTGGGCCTGTTCCGCGCGGCTGATGGAGGTGATCACGTCCACCGCGTCAATGCCGGCAATTGAGTCTTCCAGTGTTTTGGTGACTTGCGATTCCATCACCTCGGCCGAGGCACCTGCATACCTGACGCTGACCGTGACGACGGGCTCATCGATCTTCGGATATTCGCGCACCGACAGCTTGCTGAAGCTGACAGCCCCCACCAGCAGCACAAGCAGCGACAGCACTGTTGCAAAAACCGGTCGGCGGATTGAAATTTCGGTGAGCTGCATGACTTGACTTTCAATATCCAGTGGACTGGGCCTGGGTGTTTGGCGCGGCTAGGGACGCTGGCACGGCGTCAAGGCTGCATGGGCTGGCCGACACCCGCCGGGCGACCGGCCCTGGCCTGCGCGCCCGGCGGATTGGCCGTTTGCTGGGCACGGCCTTGCGAACCAGACGCATCCGATGCATTTGCAAAGCACGGGTTCGGCCCGGACGGCGCTGCGGGTCGGGCGCTTGAACCACCGGCCGGACGGCCGCTTGCAGCCATTGCTACCGCCAACGGCGGCGCATTGGCACCACCCGGCACACCGGCAGCCGTTGCCGATTGCGCGCTGGCCATGGCGGGCGCACTGCTGACAGCTGCGGGTCCAGCGGCAGACTGCGGGCCCGATGCAGCGGTTGCCGGGTTTGCGCCAGGCGGGCCACCTTCGCGCCCACCATCACGTCCATTCGCTCGGGCCGTATCAATCACCCGCACCGCCATGCCGTCCCTCTGCAAGCGTTGCTGACCCGCAGTGACCACCTGGTCGCCTTCGGCAAGACCTTCCAGCACCTCAACGCGGCCGGGGCGGCGAATGCCCAGCTTGACTTCAACCCGTTGGGCGATTTTTTCGCCGGTGGTGCTGCCATCGACCACCTTGTACACCAGCACGCGCTGGCCCTGCGGAACAATCGCTTCTTCCGGGATCACCAGTGCCCTTTCGCGCTCGCCAAACACAGCGGTCACCCGCGCGAACATGCCGGGGCGCAAACGCAACTGCCGGTTGTCGATGCAACCGCGAATGCCGACGGAGCGGCCATTGGTGTCAATCAGCGGGTCAACCGCCTGCACAAATGCGGTGAAGCGCTGGCCCGGCAGTGCGTCCAGGTTGACCATCGCAGTCTGGCCTCTTTTGACCTTGTTCTGAAATCGTTCGGGCAACCGGAAATCGACAAACACGGCGTCAATGTCTTCAATGTTCACCACGTCGGCGCCGTCTTTCAGATAGTCCCCCACATTGGCCGTGCGAATGCCGGTGATGCCGTCAAACGGAGCAAGTACCTTGAGCCGTGCAGCCGAGGCCTTCGCCAGCGCCAGTTTGGCTTGGGCGACTTCCAGATTGGCCGAGCTTTCATCCAATGATCGCTTGCTGACGAAGTTCCGCTCGACCAGTTCCTGATTGCGTTTGTGGTTGGCTTGCGCGATGGACAGCTCGGCCTGGCTTTGCTGGACCTGCGCCAGCTGAAGCTGGTCGTCCAACTGCACCATCAATTGCCCTTTTTTGACACGGTCGCCGTCGCGGAAATTGAGCTGAGTGATGCGCCCACTGACTTCCGGGCGCACGATCACACCCTGACGCGAGCGCAAACTGCCTACCGCCTGGGTATCGTCAGTAAGGCGGCTGACTTCAACTTTGGCCACTTCGACGGCAGGCGCCCTGGGAGAAGATGCAGCAGCCGATGGCCCACTGGCCGCACCAACTGCCGCACTGGCCGCCGGGTCTGCAGTGGACGCGCTGCTGCCGGTCGGGCGTGGTTTGTTCTGGTACCACCAGGCTGCACCGGACGCCAGTGCGAGGCCAAGCACGGCAACAACGGGATAAATTACTTTAGATGCCATGGGAGCTTGTTACTCAGTCAAATTCGATTTCAGGGCGTCAACGCCCAACAGATACCAATTGTTACGAAACCCTCACAATGTAGCAGTCCGGTGTGAACTTTACCTAGGTGTGAGCCCAGTGAGACTACGTAGTTTCAGCTTGATTTGGCGAGACAACCTTACCGTCTGCCAAGGGCCAACGCCACGCCCCGGTTGGCCAGTGCATCCGCACGCTCATTGCCAGGGTCACCGGTATGGCCCCTCACCCATTTCCAGGTAATCTTGTGTTCAGACCGGGTCACCGCTTCATCCAGTTTCTGCCAAAGGTCCACGTTTTTCACAGGCTGCTTCGCTGCCGTCTTCCAGCCCCTTGCCTTCCAGCCATGAATCCACTCGGTGATGCCCTTGAGCACATACTCGCTGTCCAGAAAGAGATTCACTTCACAGGGCTGCTTCAACGCCGTCAGAGCCTCGATCACCGCTGTGAGTTCCATGCGATTGTTGGTCGTGGCCAGTTCGCCGCCAAAAAGTTCTTTTTCAGTCGTGCCTGACAGCAGAAGTACGCCCCAGCCCCCCGGGCCAGGGTTACCCTTGCAGGCGCCATCGGTATAGACGGTGATGGTGTTCAATCAATTCTTCCTTGTTCGGTTGGCGTCAAATTTGTGCGCGGCATGCGATGGGTCAGCGAGTTCGTGACGGAAACGGGGGCACCCGCGAGGCTTGGCGCGGCTTTCCAGGCGGGGCCGAGCAATCGCATTCCGCGCACCCGTTTGACCGCAACCAGAAAGTAGACCGACCCGAAAATCGGCCACCACCGATCACCCGCGCGGTCCATCCAGGCAAAACGCTTGAGCCATTTCTCGCTGCCGACAGCCGGGCGGTAACATCCAAAGCGCCCGGTTTCGACTTCGAAACTGAGCAGCCGCAACCAGTCGCGCAGTCGCCAATAGCCAATGAACTCGCCATTTTGCGGCAGGTAAAGCTCGCCGAGCCCCAGCCGCTGGTAAAGGCGCGCACGGCGCTGGCGCAGACCCCAAAGGCTGGCCGGGTTCAGCCCGGTAATCACCACCCGACCTTCAGGCACCAGCACGCGCTCGACCTCTCGCAGTGTTGCGTGCGGATCGACGTTAAGTTCCAGGGCATGGGGCAAGACCACCAAATCCAGGCTGTTGGCTGGAAACGGCAATGCCGCAAAATCGACCATCAGGGCTGCACGCTTCGAGCCAGCCAGGTGACAGTCGGCAAAGTGAGTGTCAGTGGGCCGCGCTGATTGCGCTTTCATGTCAAGCGATTGCGCGAGCCAGCGATGCGGCATGCGGTTTGCCTGCAACGCATCCAGCTCGGGCAGACCCAACTGCAAGGCATGGAATCCAAAAAAGTCAGCAACAGTGGCGTCAAACTGTGCCTGCTCCCAAGCCAGCAAATAGCGCCCGGGGGGGGTTTGAAACCAGTCAGGCAAACCTATAATTCGACCACTCATGCGCCAGTCACCAATTTTTTCCTTGTCCAACGTTGCTGCCAATGACCGCCAGGCGGCCTGCGCCTTGCGATCACCACCTACGCAATTCTAGTGATTGGGTGCCTTCATGGAGATTATTCCTGAATCGCGCCCGCACTCCACATTCAAAGCCCTTTGCCGGGCACCCGCCACATGATCAAGCTTGTTCGCCGTTACTGGCTTTTTGCCGCGCTGGCCTCAGCGCTGGGTGGTTGCGCCAATGTGCCCACCGAAGCATCCCTTCCCACCCAGACCGCAACCACCAGCGCAGAACCCCGTGCCATTCCTGGCGCCGACTCAAGAGTTGCTCCATCAGGCGCCGTGCAAACCAGCGAAGCTGCGCCAGCGCTGCCTGCGGTATTTCCCGCTGGACCGCTCACACCCATTTCGGCTGCAGAAGCCACTCGCATGGGCGTGATGCAACTGGCAGCACCGAGCGACTTGTGGGAGCGCATTCGCCGTGGCTTTGCCATGCCGAACCTGCAAAACGAACTGGTGGGTGACCGGGAGCAGTGGTACACCACACGGCCCGACTATATATTTCGAATGACCGAGCGCTCGCGGAAATATCTTTTCCATATCGTTGAAGAGCTCGAACTGCGCAATATGCCCACCGAACTGGCGCTGCTGCCATTCATTGAAAGTGCTTTCAACCCGCAGGCGGTTTCCAGCGCCAAGGCAGCCGGCATGTGGCAGTTCATGCCGGCCACCGGCAAGTATTTCGAACTCAAGCAAAACGCGTTTCGCGACGACCGGCGTGACGTGCTGGCCTCTACCCGCGCTGCGCTGGACTATCTGCAGAAACTTCATACCCGCTTCGGTGACTGGCACCTGGCCCTTGCCGCCTACAACTGGGGCGAAGGCAGCGTCAGCCGCGCCATGACCAAGAACAAAAGCGCGAACCTGAGCACAGGCTACCTGGACCTTCAGATGCCGGTCGAGACCCGCTTCTACGTGCCTAAACTGCAAGCCGTCAAGAATATCGTTGCTGCACCGCTGACCTTCAACTCCACCTTGCCATTGATTGGAAATCACCCGTTTTTCCAGACGGTTGCCATCACCCGTGATATCGACGTGGCGCTGGCAGCCAGGCTGGCCGACGTGCCGGTTGACGACTTCAAGGCCTTGAACCCCTCCGTGAGTCGCCCGGTGATATTGGCCGCAGGCACGCCGCAGATCTTGCTGCCCTGGGACCAGGCGGCGATCTTCCAGCGCAATCTGGACAGCTACACCGGCGTTCGCCTGGCAAGCTGGACGGTGTGGGTAGCACCTTCGACCATGAATCCGGCTGACGCGGCCAAGCGCGCCGGCATGACAGAGAGCGAACTGCGCGAGGTGAACAACATCCCGGCGCGGGTGCTGATCAACGCTGGCTCCACGCTGTTGGTGCCAAGAGGGAACCGCATTTCAGGCGACGTGGCAGTTCACGTGGCAGACCACGGGCAGATCGCCCTGTCGCCAGAAATTCTCACGCGGCGCACCACAGTCAAGGTCGGCAAAAACGAGACCGTTGCCAGCGTGGCGAAACGTTACAACCTGACCGCCACAACCGTCGCGGAATGGAACAAACTGGGCGCTGGCAGCGCCTTGAAAGCCGGACAGCAGCTTGTTCTGCACTTGCCCATCAAGGGCAAAGTCCTGGCCCTGGCCAACACCCGTTCCAGTGCAAAACACGCCGTACGCTCCAAAGGCAAAGGCACCAAGGTGGCGAAGCGCTGACGTCAATTGCGATGGATCATTTGCCGGATGGATGGGCAAAACTGACTGAAAATAATTGATATCGCAGGTAATATCAATTTTCTCGAATTCGGGGCAATTTCAGCCTGATTTTCAAGAAAAACAGACAAAATAGGCCTCTAGCCCTCGTAATATATAGATAATTTGCTATTTTAATAATAGCATATCAAAAATCAAGCACGGCAGTAACGACCGCCGACAGGCCCAATAGTCTGGCGCTTAAGGGGCCTGCAGTGTTGAGAGGTAATCGGCCAGCGGCTCGAGCTCTTCAGCAGTCAGACCCTGCGCCGCCGAGGTCATGGTGCCATCGTAGTCGGCGCGGGTCGCGGCTTTGAAACCCTTGAGTTGCGCCAGCAAATAGGGATTGTGCTGTCCGGCAAGCCTTGGTACAGCAATCAACATGCTGTTTTTGTATTCGGCGGGGCAACTGCTGCCCCGGGCGAAAAGAGCGCCTCAGACCTTGTCAGTCTCGCCTTGCCTTGGCTGCCACTTCATCAGGCGCCGCTCGATGCTGCCTACCACGCCGTCCAGCACCAGCGCAAAGGCAGTCAACACAACGATGCCGGCAAAAACGGTGTTCACGTCAAAGGTTCCTTCGGCTTGCAGGATCAAGTAGCCAACGCCCCGGGCAGAGCCCAAATACTCACCCACCACAGCGCCTACAAACGCCAACCCGATCGACGTGTGAAGGCTTGAAAAAACCCAGGCTGTGGCACTGGGCAGATACACCGTTCGCAGCAACTGGCGCTGGTTTGCACCCAGCATGCGTGCGTTGGCCAGGACCACCGGGCTGACTTCCTTCACACCCTGATAGACGTTGAAAAACACCACGAAAAACACCAGGGTCACAGCCAGCGCCACCTTGCTCCAGATGCCAAGCCCGAACCACATGGCAAATATCGGCGCCAGAATTACGCGGGGCATGGCATTGGCGGCCTTGATGTAAGGGTCCAATATGGCACTGGCGGTGGGTGCCAGGGCCAACCACAGTCCACAGCCCAGGCCAAGCGACGTGCCAATGACAAACGCAAGGGCGGTTTCCAGAAGGGTCGTGCCCAGGTGAATGTAAATGTTTGCCCTGCCCGCCAGCCCGTCAGGGAACAGCGCACTGGGACCAAAGCCAAAGGGCATGAACCACGACCAGATGCGCCCCGCTACCTGAACCGGATTGCCCAGAAAGAACGCGAGCTGCGAATCCAGTGAAGCCAGTTGCCAGGCGCTGATGGCCAGCACCAGCACCCCCAGTTGCCAGGCGCGCAGGTTGGAACGCGACGGCCTGACAGACGGCATCCAGCCTGCCATTCAGGCCGCCTTTTTCAGTTGCTGCGAATAACCCTTAAGGACCTCATCGCGAAGCACGTTCCAGATCTTCTGATGCAACTGCACAAAGCGAGGCAGTGTCCGGACCTCCGCAACGTCGCGTGGGCGTGGCAGGTCAATGTCGAACTCGCCAATTGGGTGGGTTGCCGGGCCGGCTGATAGCACCACCACCCGGTCGCTCATGGCAATGGCTTCGTCCAGGTCGTGCGTGATGAACAGCACTGCCTTCTTTTTTGCCGCCCAAATGGCAAGCACTTCGTTTTCCATCAGTTGACGGGTTTGAACGTCCAGCGCGCTGAACGGTTCGTCCATCAGGATGATGTCAGGGTCCAGCACCAGGGTCTGCGCCAGTGCAGCGCGCTTGCGCATCCCGCCAGAGAGCTGATGCGGATAGCGGTCGCCAAAATCACCCAGGCCAACGCGCTGCAGCCAGGTCTGGGCCTGCTGG